>JAEWEX010000055.1 GCA_023389135.1 Pseudomonadota bacterium
GTTCTCGATCGACGCCGCCGGCCGGGTCACCTCGGCGCGGCTCGCGCGCTCGTCGGGGCATGCAGAGCTCGACGCCGAGGTGGTCGCCATGGTCCAGCGCGCGTCGCCTGTTCCCGCGCCCCCGCCCGGCGTTGCCCGCACCATCACGGTGCCGGTGCGGTTCCAGCTCCGCTGATGCCGGTCAGGCCTCGATGGGCTTGAGCCGCCAGCGCTTCATCAGGTAGGGCAGGGCGGTTGAAGCGAACAGCAGCGCCAGCAGGATGAAGGTGACGGGCCGCTCGAGGATATAGGACAGATCGCCGCCGCTGATCTGGTAGGTGCGAAGCAGTTCGTTCTCGGCCATCTTGCCCAGCAGCAGCCCGACAACGAAGGCCGCGATCGGGTACCCATACCCCTTCATCCACCACCCGATCAGCCCGAAAACCACCACGGTGACCGGCCCGGCCATGCTGCCGGTTAGGCTGAACGCTCCGAAGGTGGACATTGCAAGCACGGACGGGATCAGGAACCGGATCGGCACCTTCACGACGCTGCTGAGCAGGTGGATGAAGGCGAGGCCGACGATGGCCAGGAGGAAAGACTGGACGAAATTGCCGAAGATGATGGCGTAGACCGTGTCGGCATGATCGCGCAGGAACTGCGGCCCGCCGGTGATGTTGTGGATCGAGAACGCCGCCAGCATGATCGCCGTGCCGCCGCCGCTGGGGATGCCGAGCGCCAGCAGGGTGACGAGGCCGCCGCCCTCCGAGCTGCTGTCGGCCGATTCCGCCGCCACGACGCCCTTGGGATTGCCCTTGCCGAAGGAGGACGGGTCCGGATCGCGCCGCTTGGTCTCGCTGTAGGAGACGAGATTGGCGACCGCCGCGCCGACGCCGGGCGCGACGCCGATCACGACGCCGATGATGCTGCCGCGGATCAGGATCCACGGATATTTGACCAGCATGCAGAAGCCCTTCCAGATGCGGCCGAAATTGAGCTTCCGCGCCTCCGCATCCTTGAGCAGGTAGGTCTGGCCCGCCAGCGGGAAGAGTTCGGCGGCCGCGAACAGCCCGATCATGGCCGGCACGGTGGGAATTCCGTCCAGCAGGTCGGGGATGCCCATGGTGCCGCGGATCGAACCGGTCGCGCTCATACCCACGGTGCCGAGGATGAGGCCCAGCGTGCCGGCCAGCATGCCGCGAAGGAAGCGGTCGTTGGTCAGCGCCGCGATCAGCGTGATGCCCCAGAACACCACCACCAGCAACTCCGACGGGCCGAGCTTCAGCACCACGTCCGCCATCGGCGCAATCATCAGCATGAGCGCCAGATAGCCGATCAGGTTGCCGACGCAGGATGCGGAAAGCGCAAGGCCGAGCGCTTCGTTGTGCTCGCCCCGGCGGGCCATCGGGTAGCCGTCGAAGGTCGTGGCCACCGCGGCCGCTGTTCCTGGAATGTTGATCAGCACGGCGGGGATCGCGCCGCCGAACAGGCCGCCGGTGAAGATGGCGGTGAGGAACAGGATGGCCGTCAGGAAGTCCATGCCGAAGGTGAAGGGCAGGAACACCGCCATGGCGATGGATATCTGGAGGCCCGGGATCGCGCCGAAGATCAGCCCGATCAGGAGGCCGGGCACTACGGGAAGCCAGGGCTGCCAGGAACTGGTCAGCAGTGTGACCGCCGATCCGGCGGCATCGAAGTCGATCATGATCCCAGCCCCTCAGAGGATGAGCGTTTCGAACGGGTAGGGGATCATCGAGCGGAACCCGTAGGTCAGGACCGCGGCGAACGCGATCGCATAGAGAAGGACGAGCGGCAGGTTGCGCTCGCCCTGCACCCACAGGCAGGCGGCGATGTAGACGAAGGTCGCCACGTCGAAGCCGACATAGGACATCGCCGCGATGTAGGCGACGAACAGCCCGGCCATGATGACGGGCATCCGCGGGTTGCCGTCCACCGGCGCGTCCGCGTCCTCCGCCGCCTCCGCCGACGGCGCGTCGCCCCGGGCGATCGCAGTGATCGACTGCACGGCGAGGATGGCGCACAGGCCGAGGATGAAGATGCCGACCGGAACGACGAACAGCAGGTTCCGGACAGCGGCAGACGCGTTCACGACGTCGTTGACGTACCAGACGGTGTAGGCGGCCACCGCTGCAATGAGCAGCAGGTGGCCGGCCTCCGGCGTGGCGCGAAGCTGGCGAAGGGTCACATCGGGTCTCCGTGTCACGCCGGTCTTCAGGACGGGCAGGATCCTCGGGCTTGGAGGATCACTGCTTCAGGGCGTCGCGATACCGCTCGTAGACCGAGAACGTATCCTTCATGGCGGAGGTGGTCGCCTCGGGGCCGATCCACTCGGCGCCGATCTTGGCCTCCTTCATGAACGCCTTCGCGTCCTCGCGCTCCAGCGTGCGCTTGTAGGCGTCGACCACCTTCTTGTAGCGCTCCGGATGGTCGTCGCGGCAACCCTTCGGAACCGCCATGCCGCGCATGGCGCCGTGGACGATCGGCAGCTTCGCGCCGATGTCGCCGAGGGCTTCCTTGACGGTGGGGGCGTCCCAGCGCGGATGACGCTCGGTGCGCATCACGGCCAGCGGGCGGATGAAGTCGCGCACGCCCTCACTGCCGTCACCGGCGGTTGACATGAAATCGACATTGGCGCCGGCAAGCGCGGTGCGCTGCGCGCCGCCGCTGTCGTAGGCGACGAACTTGACGTTCTCGTGCGGGACCTCGAAGGCGTCCAGCAGCAGCAGCGTGGTGAGGTGGCCGCTGGAGCTGAAGACCGAGCTGGTGCTGATCTTGCCCGGGTTGTCCTTGGCCGCCTTCAGCAAGTCGGGCAGCGTCTTGTAGGGAGAATCCTTGTGGACCGCGATGATCTCCCAGTCGCTCCACTGGCTGTTGATATAGGCGAAGTCGTCCAGCGTGTAGTCCGCGTTCGTGACCAGGATCGAGGTCGCGAGATAGGGCGACAGCGCCGAGAAGAACACGGTGCTGCAATCCTGCGGCCGCGACAGCACGTAGGACGCGGCGAGCTGGCTGCCGGCGCCGGGACGGTTGACCACGATCACCGGCTGGCCGATCTCCTCGGGCATGAAGCGTGCGACCGCGCGCGCGGTCAGGTCGGCGCTGCCGCCGGCGTCGAAGCCGACAACCATGGTGATCGGGCGGGTCGGCCATGCGTCCTGGGCAGCCGCCGGACCCGCGATCGCCGCAAGGGCGGTCGCAATGCCGGCAAGGGCCGCCGACCGGAAATGATCGGAAGGCACGGTCATGCTGAATCTCCTCGGAAGTCGGCTGTGTCGTGTGGGGGTGCGTCATGTTCCGGCCGCCGGGCGGCGGACATGCTGACGCAGGCAGCGGCGCCGCGACGGGACGTCAGGCGGCGGGGACTGGCCCATGGCGTAGCCGGCATTCCGATGTCCTCCCGCTTTTGGCCGTCCCGTTCTGTCGACGGGATCGTCGTGGCGTTGTCGCAGGTGGCGCGGCATCGCCATCACCATTCTGTCGACAGTTTCAGTATTCTCATTCAAATGAACGCGTCAAGGTGAAATCTCTCGCCCGCCCCAGGTCGGCTGATCGAGGTCGATAACAGCTCGATTATCAACGATCTTGAGCGAGAATTACACCGGAGCATCTGCGATTGCGATCTTCCAGTCGCTGGAATACAACCCCGTTGACAGGCATTCTGTCGACAGAACAGAATTGTCGCGGGATGGAGACGAAGCCTTTGGAACACCCGGAAGACATCGCGCCGGCCGGCCGCGGCGACGGCCAGAGCCGCGTCGACTGGATCGTCGAGATGCTGAGCAACGACATCGTCAACGGCGTGCTCGAGCCCGGCGTGAAGATCAGCGAGCCCGGCCTGTCGCGACGCTTCGGACTGAGCCGCGCCCCGATCCGCGAGGCGATCCGCCGGCTGGAGGAGCGCCGGCTTGTGGTCAGCCGCCAGAACCTCGGGGCCCGCGTCGCGACCTTCACCACGCAGGATTTCGTCGAGCTTTTCCACGTCCGCGAAGGGC
Organism: Pseudomonadota bacterium; assembly: GCA_023389135.1. Classification (GTDB taxonomy): domain Bacteria; phylum Pseudomonadota; class Alphaproteobacteria; order Rhizobiales; family Methylopilaceae; genus Agaricicola. Next base: position 3,993 of record JAEWEX010000055.1, read on the forward strand.
TGGAGGGCATCGCCGCCCGGCTCGCCGCCGAGCGCATCACCGACGCCGAGGTTGTGGAGTTGAAGGCCCTGCTGGACCAGCAGGTCGCCAATCTTGCCCACAGCGAGACGGCGCGCAGTCTCGACCTGGAGTTCCACCGCAGGCTGGGCGAGGCAAGCCGCAGCCCTGTGCTGACGTCGATCCTCGGCGTCGATTTCTATAACCTCTTCAAGATCTGCCGCCGCAACCTCGCACGCTTCCCCGGACGGCCGGAACGCGCATTCCGGGAACACATCGCGATCATCGAAGCCGTGGAAATGCGCGATTCCGAACTGGCCGAGTATCTGACGCGCAAACACGTGGCCGGCGCCCGCTCCGCCTTTGAGCGCGTGCTGGGCGAGGAATGGGCGCAGGGCGGCGCCGCCGACAACGACACCGAAGACGCTGGGAGAAGCGCCTGATGCGCATGACGCAGAGACTTAGGAAGCAAGTGACCGGTGACGGCATCGCCATTGCCCCCGGCGTCTATGACGGCCTCTCCGCAAGGCTCGCCCGGATGGCGGGGTTCGACCTGCTGTATGTCACCGGCGGCGGCGTCGCCCGCAGCGCCGGCGTGCCCGATCTGGGGCTTCTGGACACCTCCGAGGTGGTCCGGCGCTTGGAGCAGATCGTCGATGTGGTGGACATCCCCGTCATCGCCGATGCCGACACCGGCTACGGCAACGCCCTCAATGCCCGCCGGGCCGCGCGCGCCTTCGAGCGCGCCGGCGTCGCGGCCCTGCACCTGGAGGACCAGACCTTCCCCAAGCGCTGCGGCCACTATGACGACAAGGCGCTGGTCTCCACCGCCGAGTTTCAGCAGAAGCTGCGCGCCGTGCGCGATGCGCTGCACGATCCCGACTTCGTGCTCATCGCGCGAACCGACGCCATCGCGGTGGAAGGCTTCGATGCCGCCATCGATCGTGCCGAGGCCTATGTGGAGGCTGGCGCCGATGTCGTGTTCGTTGAGGCGCCGCGCACGGTTGAGGAGATCGAGGAAGTCGCCCGCCGGGTCCCGCATCCCAAGCTGATCAACATGTTTCATGGCGGCAAGACGCCGCTGGTGCCGGTTTCGCGGCTGGCAGAGCTCGGCTACCGGCTTGTGATCGTGCCCGGCGACATGCAGCGCGCCGCGATCCGCGCGATGCAGCGGGTGCTGGAGACCATCCGCGCCGATGGCGACAGCGGCGCCATCGTCGACGAGATGGCGCCCTTCCAGGAGCGCGAGCGCGTCGTGGATACCGCGACCTGGCTCGAACTCGACCGCCGCTTCAGCGCCTGAGGAGGGGACCGGCCATGTCTACTGAAAAGAGCCTGCGCGCCGCCGCGCCTGCCGATCGCCGCCGGCGCCTGCGCGCCATGCTGCAGGCGGGTGAACTGATCGTCGCCCCCGGCGTCCATAACGGGCTCGCTGCCCGGGTCGTCGCGGAGGCCGGGTTCGACGCCGTCTATATGAGCGGTTCCGGCGTCGCCAACACGCTCACCGGCCGCGCCGATGTCGGCCTGCTGACGATGAACGAGATGACGATGATGGCGCGCTTCATCGTCGAGGCGGCCGACGTTCCCGTTATCTCCGACGCCGACACCGGCTACGGCAACGCCATCAACGTCATCCGCGCCGTGCGGGAGTTCGAGGCTGCCGGCGTCTCCGCCATCCATCTGGAGGACCAGGTCGCGCCCAAGCGCTGCGGCTCCATGGCAGGCAAGGAGGTCATCCCCGCCGAGGAGATGGCCGGCAAGATCCGCGCAGCCGTTGAGGCCCGGCACGATCCCGACTTCATCATCGTAGCACGAACAGATGCGCGCGGCGCCATCGGCCTCGACGAGGCGATCCGGCGCGGCCGCCTCTACAAGGAGGCGGGCGCCGACATGATCTTTCCTGACGCGCTGTTGTCGCGCGACGAATACGCCGCCTTCGGCGCAGCCGTTCCAGGCCCGAAGCTGTTCAACATGGGCGGCTACGGAAAGAGCCGCACCACCCCCAAGCTGCCGCTCTCCGACGTGGCGTCCATGGGCTACAGCCTCGTCATCTTCCCGCTCGCGGCGCTGCGGGCAGGCGTCAAGGGCTACATGGACTTCCTCGCCGGACTGAAGACCGGCGGCGTCGAGTTCGAGGTGCGCCACATCGCCGATCAGCTTGCCGGCCACCCGGTCGAGAACTGGTACGAGTTCACCGGAGCCGGGGACATCAAGGACCTGGAACGGACCTACATGCCGGCCGATGCGGTCGACGCGAAATATGCCGGCACCGTCGGGCACATGCCCGGTTCGCGCTGACCATCAGGAAAGACCAGCAAGATGGCGACCGACAGCTTCAACACGCTCGACACGCTCACCGTCGGCGACCGCAGCTACCGCATCCACAGCCTTCGGAAGGCGAAGGAGGCCGGCCTGTCCGGCATCGACCGGCTGCCCTATTCGCTCAAGGTGCTGCTGGAGAACCTGCTGCGCAATGAGGACGGCGTGACCGTCGATCCCGGCCACATCCGCGCGCTCGCCGGTTGGGCCGACACCGCGGCGGGCGGCGAGGAGATCGCTTATCGCCCCTCCCGCATCATGATCCCGGATTCCTCCGGCATCCCGCTGCTTGCCGACCTGGCCGCCATGCGTGACGCCATTGTCGATCTGGGCGGCGATCCGGACCGGGTCAATCCGCGCACCACCATCGACTTCGTCGTCGATCATTCCGCCAATGTCGACGTGGCCGGCCGCTCCGACGCCCTCAAGCTCAATCTCGACCGCGAATACGAGCGCAATGGCGAGCGCTACGCCTTCCTGCGCTGGGTCGAGAAGGCATTCCGCAACATCCGCGTCATGCCGCCCGGTCTCGGCATCATCCACCAGGTCAACCTGGAATACCTCGCCCGCGTGGTCTGGACGCGCGAGGATGATGGCGAGACCCATGCCTATCCCGACTGCCTGCTCGGCATGGACAGCCACACGCCCATGGTCAACGCCATGGGGATCCTCGGTTGGGGCGTGGGTGGGATCGAGGCGGGCGCCGCCATGCTCGGCCAGCCGGTCTCGCTGGTGATCCCCGAGGTGGTCGGCGTGATCCTCACCGGCCGGCTGCGGGAGGGCGTCACCGCCACGGACCTGGTGCTAACCGTCACCGAGCGCCTGCGGCGGAAGGGCGTGGTGCAGAAGTTCGTCGAGTTCAACGGCCCCAGCCTGTCGCACCTGCCGCTGTCGGACCGCGCCACCATCGCCAACATGGCCCCGGAATACGGCGCCACCACAGGGTTCTTCCCCATCGACAGGGAGACGGTCGCCTATCTGCGATCGACCGGCCGCGACCAGGAACTGCTCGACCTGGTGGAGGCCTATGCCCGCGCCCAGGGGCTCTGGCGCGATGACGACACACCGCTGCCGCGCTACACCGAGACCGTCACCATCGATCTGGGCGAGATCGAGCCGAGCGTCGCCGGCCCGCGCCGGCCCCAGGACCGCGTGCCGCTGGCCGGCGCCCGCGCCTCGCTCGCCGAGGCGCTGGACCAGATGGTCCCGGACGGCCGGCGTGGCGCGACCTTCGCGTTGCCCGGCCATGGCGGCGAGATCAGGCATGGCGACCTTGCCATCGCCGCCATCACCAGTTGCACCAACACCTCCCACCCCTCCAACATGATCGGCGCCGGCCTCCTGGCGCGCCGTGCGGTGGAGCGCGGGCTGAAGCCCAAGCCCTGGATCAAGACTTCGCTTGCGCCAGGTTCGCAGATCGTCGCCGAATACCTGGCGCTCTCCGGCCTCCAGTCGGACCTGGACGCGCTGGGCTTTCAGATCGTCGGCTTCGGCTGCATGACCTGCATGGGCAATTCCGGGCCCATCGACCCGGAGGTGACCAGGGCGGTGGACGAGAACGGGCTGGTGGCCGGCGCCGTGCTGTCCGGCAACCGCAACTTCGAGGGCCGCATCCACCCCAAGTGCCGGGTGAACTACCTGGCCTCGCCGCCGCTGGTCGTCGCGTATGCGC
>JAEWEX010000094.1 GCA_023389135.1 Pseudomonadota bacterium
CGCGTCGCCTCCGTCGACAGCGTCATCGACCCCGGCGAACTGGCGGATGCCGGCCGCGCCGTGCTGGAGCGAAACCGGGTCGGCGAGGTGACGCTCGACCTGGCGCGGCCGCTGGCGGCCGACGCCCATTCCGTCAATCCCCGCCTCGGCCGCGTGGTGGTCGAGACCGGCCGGCGCATCGGCGGCGGCGGCATCGTCCTGTCGGCGTCCGAAGGCGCGGCCACCCGCAGCGGCGCCACCAATGTCACCGCCGTCTCCTCCGCCGTCACGCCTGGCGAGCGTGCGCTTCGCCACGACCACAAGGGTGCGGTGGTGTGGCTCACGGGCCTGCCGGCATCCGGCAAGTCCACCATTGCGCGCGGGCTGGAGCGGGCGATCTTCGATCGCGGCGGCACCATCGTTTTCCTCGACGGCGACACGCTGCGCACCGGCATCAACTCCGACCTCGGCTTCTCCGCCGAGGAGCGCACCGAGAACATCCGCCGCACCGCAGAGATCGCCGCCTTCCTGGCGCGCGAGGGCCACATCGTCGCGGTGGCGTTGGTCTCGCCCGGCCGCGCGGACCGCGAGCGCGCCCGAAGCGTCGCCGGCGCATTGTTCCATGAGGTCCACGTCAAGACCTCGCTCGCCATCTGCGAGGAGCGCGACCCCAAGGGGCTCTATGCCCGCGCCCGGGCCGGAGAGATTCCGGGCTTCACCGGGATCGGCAGTCCGTACGAGGAGCCCGAGGCGCCGGAGCTGGCCATCGACACCGAAGGCCGGACGCTCGGCGCGGTGGTCGACCGGCTCGTGTCCTATCTGGAGGACGCCGGCATCCTCGGCGACGGGCGCGGATAGGTCCCGTCGGCGATTGCGCCGCCCATCCATCCGTTGACCCCGTGGCCGGTTCGCGCCAAGGTCGCCGCGACCTCGCGGGCGGGTGGAGAGCGGCCGCCGCGCGGTCGCGTGTTCAGCTTCAGGCGACAGACAAGACGTGACCAGGACGAGTGAGCGCTACAACGCGGGCGAGGCCGAGCCGCGCTGGCAGGCCGAATGGGACCGCCGCGGCATCTTCACCACGGCCAACGACGACCCGCGGCCGAAATATTACGTGCTCGAGATGTTTCCCTATCCCTCGGGGCGCATCCACATGGGCCATGTGCGCAACTACGCCATGGGCGACGTGGTGGCGCGCTACAAGCGCGCCCGCGGCTTCAACGTCCTGCACCCCATGGGCTGGGACGCCTTCGGCCTGCCGGCGGAGAATGCGGCCATGGCCAACAAGGTCCATCCCAAGGGCTGGACCTACGACAACATCGCCACCATGCGCGGCCAGCTTCAGTCCATGGGGCTGTCCATCGACTGGACGCGCGAGATCGCGACCTGCGACCCGAGCTACTACCGTCACCAGCAGAAGCTGTTCGTGGACTTCATGAAGGCGGGCCTCGTGGACCGCAAGAAATCCCGGGTCAACTGGGACCCTGTCGACCACACGGTGCTCGCCAACGAGCAGGTCATCGACGGGCGCGGCTGGCGCTCCGGCGCACCGGTCGAGCAGCGCGAGCTGACCCAGTGGTTCCTCAGGATCACGAAGTTCTCCGACGAGCTGATCGACGCGCTGGACGGCCTCGACCGCTGGCCTGAGAAGGTGCGCACCATGCAGCGCAACTGGATCGGCCGCTCGGAGGGCATGCTGGTGCGCTTCGCGCTGGAGGGCGGGCCCGCCGGCCATCCGGAGCTGGAGATCTACACCACGCGGCCCGACACCCTGTTCGGCGCGTCCTTCATGGCGGTGTCGCCCGATCATCCGCTGGCGCTGGCCGCCGCAGCGGACAACGAGGCGCTCGCAGCCTTCGCCGAGGAGTGCCGCCGGCTCGGAACCAGCGTCGCCGCGCTGGAGACCGCGGAGAAGCAGGGATTCGACACCGGCATCCGCGCCGTCCATCCGCTGGACGCCGCGCGCACGGTCCCGGTCTACGTGGCGAACTTCGTGCTCATGGACTATGGCACCGGCGCTATCTTCGGCTGCCCGGCCCACGACCAGCGCGACCTGGACTTCGCCCGCAAATACGGGCTGCCGGTGACCCCCGTGGTGCTGCCGGAAGGGGCCGACCGGGCCGCCTTCGCGGTGGGCGGCACGGCCCATGACGGCGACGGGCGCATGATCAATTCCGGCTTCATGGACGGCATGACGGTGCCGCAGGCCGCGCAGGCCGTGGCCGCCAGGCTGGAGGGCCAGACGCTCGGCAGCCGGCCGCAGGGCGAGCGGCGGGTGAACTACCGGCTGCGCGACTGGGGCATCTCGCGCCAGCGCTACTGGGGCTGCCCGATCCCCGTGATCCATTGCGAGGCCTGCGGCGCGGTGCCCGTGCCCGACGACCAGCTTCCCGTGCTGCTGCCGGAGGACGCCACCTTCGACCGGCCCGGCAACCCGCTTGAGCACCACCCGACCTGGAAGAACGCCGCCTGCCCGTCCTGCGGGGCGCCCGCGCGGCGCGAGACCGACACCATGGACACCTTCGTGGATTCGTCCTGGTACTTCGCCCGCTTCACCGCGCCCGACGCCGACACGCCCACCGTGCGCGCCGCGGTCGACGGCTGGCTTCCGGTCGATCAGTATATCGGCGGCATCGAGCACGCGGTGCTCCACCTGCTCTATTCCCGCTTCTTCACCCGCGCCATGAAGGCGACCGGTCATGCCGGGCTGGACGAGCCCTTCGCGGGCCTGTTCACGCAGGGGATGGTGGTCCACGAGACCTATCGCAGCGCCGACGGCCAGTGGCTGTCGCCCGCCGAGGTCGCGGTCACCGAGGAGGGCGGGGCGCGCCGGGCGACGGCCATCGCGACCGGCGCGGCCGTGGAGGTCGGCGCCATCGAGAAGATGTCGAAGTCCCGGAAGAACACGGTGGACCCGACCGACATCATCGCCGGCTACGGCGCCGATACCGCGCGCTGGTTCATGCTGTCCGACAGCCCGCCCGAGCGCGACGTGATCTGGACCGAGGCCGGCGTAGAGGGCGCTGCTCGCTTCGTCCAGCGGGTCTGGCGTCTCGTCGGCGAGGTCGACCGACGCGCGGGCGAGGTTCCGGCAGCGGCCGCCATGCCCGGCGCGATCTCCGCCGAGGCGACCGAACTGCGCCGCGCGACGCATCGCACCGTGCAGGCTGTGGGCGAGCAGATCGAGGCGCTGCGCTTCAACGTCGCCGTGGCCCGCATCTACGAGCTGGTCAATGCCGCCGCCGCCGCGGTCCCGGCGCTGGACGCCGCCGCGCCGCCCGCTGGGCTCGCCTGGGCCATGCGCGAGGCGGTGGAGGCGCTGGTGAGGCTCGTCAGCCCCATGATGCCCCATCTCGCCGAGGAGTGCTGGTCTGCGCTCGGCCATGCGACCCTCGTGTCGCAGGAGCCGTGGCCGCAGGTCGATCCGGCGCTGCTGGTGTCCGACACCATCACGCTGCCGGTCCAGGTCAACGGCAAGCGGCGCGACGAGATCGTCGTGGCCGTCGACGCCGACGCCGCCTTCATCGAGGCGGCGGTGCTCAAGCTCGATTCCGTCGCACGCGCGCTGGGAGACCGTCCTGCGCGCAAGGTCATCGTCGTGCCCCAGAGGATCGTCAATGTGGTGGGATAGGAACCTGATGCGGCGCTTCGCCGTCCTCGCCGCCGTGGCGCTGGCGGCCGGCGGCTGCTTCCAGCCGCTCTACGCCGACCGCGCCCCCGGCGGCGGCTTCACGGGCACCAGCTCGGTCCGCGACGCCATGGCCGGCATCGACATCGCCTCCGCCGACGACCGGCTGGAGCTGGAGGTCCGCAACGCCCTGATCTACCGGCTGACCGGTGGCGGCGGCATGTCGGCGCCGACTCACAAGCTCGAGTTCCAGCTCACCCGCTCGGTGCAGTCCGCGGTGGTCGATCGCTTCACCAGCCGGCCGGAGACCGAGACGCTCACGCTCAATGCCGCCTATGTCCTGCGCCAGACCGGCATTGCCGAGCCGGTGCTGCGCGGGCGGGTGTTCGGCTCGGCGAGCTACGACCGCACCCGGCAGCGCTATGCCAGCGTCCGCGCCCAGCGCGATGCCGAGGACCGCGCCGCCGGCGTGATCGCCGAGCAGATGGCGGTGCAGATCGCGGCGCATTTCGCCAAGCAGCGCTGACCGCGCGCATGGTCGCCATCAAGGCCGCCGGGGTCGAGGCTTTCGTCGCCAGGCCCGACCCGGCCGTCGTCTGCATCCTGGTCTACGGTCCCGACCAGGGGCTGGTGGTCGAGCACGCCGCGACGCTTGCCCGCGCCGGCCTCGACGATCCAAACGATCCTTTCGCCATGGTGGAGCTCGATGGCGACGCGGTGGCGTCCGATCCGGGCCGCCTGGTCGACGAGGCGCTGACCTCTCCGCTGTTCGGCGGCCGGCGCTCGGTGCGGGTGCGGCTCGGCTCGCGCTCCATCGCGCCGGCTGTGGAGGCGCTGCTGGCGGGCCCGCCGCCGGTCGCCCGCGTTGTGATCGAGGGCGGCGACCTCAAGAAGGGGGCCCCGGTGCGGGCGCTGTGCGAGAAGAACCCGCGCGCCGCGGCGCTGCCCTGCTACGGCGACAACGCCGCGGCCCTGGCGAAGCTGATCGACGTCGAGCTTGCCGCAGCCGGTCTGACCATGGCGCCCGACGCGCGCAGACTGCTGACCGCCGCGCTCGGCGCCGACCGCATGGCCAGCCGCAGCGAGGTGGAGAAGCTGTGCCTGTATGCCGCCGGGCGCGGCGAGATCACGGCCGAGGACGTGGCGGCCGTGGTCGTCGACACCGGCGAGGATGCCTTCGACGTGGTGGTGGATGCGGCCTTTGGTGGCGATCCGGCCGCCGTCGACCGGGCGCTGACCGGGCTCGCGGCGGCGGGCACGCCCGTGGGCGTGGCGCTCGGCGCCGCGCTCCGGCACGCCGTGCAGCTGCACCGCCTGCGGCTGGAACTGGACGCAGGGGAGCGTGCGGCGACCGTTGTCGACCGCGGCTGGCCGGGCCTGCATTTCAGCCGCAAGCAGGCGGTGCAGGCGGCGCTTGGCCGGTGGCGGGCCGAGCGGCTTGCGGCAATGCTCGAACGGCTGTCGGACGCGGTGAAGGACAGCCGCGCCTCCGGGGCGCTGGGCGACACCATCGCCCAGCGGACGCTGGCCGCGATCGCGGCCGAGGCGCGCGGACGCTGAACTCAAACGAAAAAGCCCCGGTCTCCCGGGGCCCAATCGCTTCGAAGCCTGTCGCCTGCCCTATTCGGCGGCGGTCGCCTCGGTGGTCTTGATGCCGCGGTTGCGGTCGACCTTCTCGGCGATGCGGGCGGACTTGCCGCGACGCTCGCGCAGGTAATAGAGCTTGGCGCGGCGGACCTGGCCGCGGCGCAGAACCTTGATGGAATCGATCATGGGCGAATAGACCGGGAACACCCGCTCCACGCCCTCGCCATAGGAGATCTTGCGGACGGTGAAGCTCTCCTGGAAGCCCCCGCCCGAGCGCGCGATCACCACGCCCTCATAGGCCTGGACGCGCGAGCGCTCGCCTTCCTTGACCTTCACATTGACCTGCACGGTGTCGCCGGGAGCGAACTCCGGCACCGCGCGGACCGCCGCGATTGCGTCGGCCTGCTCTTTCTCGAGCTGCTGGATGATGTTCATGACAGTCTCTCCGTCGCCGCGCCCGGGCGGGGGGCGCCGAATGTCCACGTGAGTGGGGATCGTTGAAGTCGCGGTGCTTTACTCGATCCCGCGGGCTTTGTCGATGCCGCGTGACACGGATGCGACGAATTTCGCCCACAGGTCCGGCCGGCGGGCGCGGGTCGTGGCCATGGCCTGCATCCGCCGCCAGCGCGATATGGTCTTGTGGTCCCCGGACGTCAGGACGTCGGGCACGCTCGCGCCCTCCCAGACGGCGGGGCGGGTGTAGTGCGGATATTCCAGCAGCCCGGCCTCGAAGCTCTCCTCGTCGCCGGACCGATCGCCGCCCATGACGCCGGGCAGCAGGCGGATGCAGGCGTCCAGAACGAGCAGCGCCGCCGGCTCGCCACCCGACAGCACAGCGTCGCCTACCGAAACCTCTTCCAGGCCGCGGGCGGCGACCAGCCGCTCATCCACGCCCTCGAACCGTCCGCACAGCACCACGACGCCCGGACCCGCAGCGAGCGCGTGCACACGGCGCTGCGACAGCGGCGTCCCGCGCGGCGTCATCAGCAGGCGCGGGCGCGGATCGCCCGCCGGAGCCGCGGCGTCGAGCGCCGCTGCCAGCACGTCGGCCCGCAACACCATGCCGGGTCCGCCGCCGAAGGGTGCGTCGTCGACGGCGCGGTGGCGGCCGATGCCGTGGGCCCGGATGTCGTGCGCCTCCAGCGACCAGTCGCCGCGCGCGAGAGCGTCGCCGGCCAGAGACTGACCCAGAGGGCCTGGAAACATGCCCGGAAAGAGCGTGAGGACCGTGGCGCGGAAGGTCATGTCGCTCGCCCCGTCACGATCGGATGAAAGCCGGCGCCGCTGCGCAGGGCCGGTCTTTCTTTCGCATGGTGGGAGCGCTTTTCGCCCATGTCCGGTGTCGGCGAGCTCAACGCTCGCCATCCTCGCCCGGCTCCGGTTCCTCGGGTGCCGTGATCGCCTCCCAGCCTTCCACCACGACGCAGCCGCCGGCAATGTCCACCACCGGCACGAAGGCCTTGGTGAAGGGCACGTAGACCGTCGGTCCGCCGGCCGCCGGAGCGATCTCCAGCAGGTCGCCGGCGCCGAAATCGGGGACGGCGACAACGGATCCGAGCTGTATCCCGCCTGCGTCCACGGCGGTCAGCCCGACCAGGTCGGCCTGGTAGAACTCCTCATCGTCCTCCACCGGCGGCAGCCGGTCGCGGTCGATGAACAGCTTGAGGTTCGTGAGGGCGGCGGCGGCGTCCCGCGTGCCGACGCCGCGGAAGCGCACCACCAGCATGTCCTTCTGGACGCGAGCGGACTGGACGGCGAGCTCCCGCCCGTCCTCCAGCCGCAGCGGTCCATAGGAC
>JAEWEX010000103.1 GCA_023389135.1 Pseudomonadota bacterium
CCGCTGAAGCCCGGCCTCGCCATCATCGTGCCGTTCATCGACCGCATCGGTCGCAAGATCAACATGATGGAGCAGGTGATCGACATCCCGAGCCAGGAGGTCATCTCGCGCGACAACGCCACCGTCCAGGTCGACGGCGTGACCTTCTACCAGGTGGTGGACGCCGCCCGGGCGAGCTACGAGATCACCGACCTCGAAGGCGCGCTGATCAACATGACCATGACCAACATCCGCTCGGTCATGGGCTCCATGGACCTGGACAGCGTGCTGTCGCAGCGCGACGAGATCAACGACCGGCTGCTCAAGATCGTGGACGCAGCCGCGGCGCCCTGGGGCATCAAGGTCACGCGCATCGAGATCAAGGACATCCGGCCGCCCGCCGACCTCGTCGCCGCCATGGGGCGGCAGATGAAGGCCGAGCGCGAGAAGCGCGCCACCATCCTGGAGGCGGAGGGCGAGCGGCAGTCCGACATCCTGCGCGCCGAGGGCCGCAAGCAGGCGCAGGTGCTGGAGGCCGAAGGCCGGCGCGAGGCCGCGTTCCGCGACGCCGAGGGCCGCGAGCGCACCGCCGAGGCCGAGGCGAAGGCGACCGAGGTGGTCAGCGAGGCGATCTCCAAGGGCGACATCGCCGCGCTCAACTACTTCGTGGCTGAAAAATACGTCCGCGCGCTGGAAAGGCTCGCCGCGTCGCCCAACCAGAAAACGCTGATCCTGCCCATCGAGGCGACGTCGGTGATCGGCTCGCTGGCCGGCATCGCCGAGATCGCGAAATCCGCGCTGGGCAAGGACGGCGGCGGCCCGGCGGGGCCCGCCCCGCGCACGCCGCCGCCCGCCCCGCGGCCGCTGAGCTCGACGTCTCCCAGCCGGCTGCCGCCTTCGGGCGGCACGCCGTCCTCCTCGACGCCGTCCTCCTCCGTGCCGCCGACGTCGTCGCCACCGTCGTCTCCCGCTCCCACGCCGCTGTTCTGACCCCGGAGACGTCCATGGTGATGGAGGCGGTGGAGAGCCTGGGCGTATGGTCCTGGTTCGTGCTCGGCGTGGTGCTGCTGGGTGTCGAGATCCTGGTGCCCGGCACGTTCATCCTGTGGCTCGGCTTCGCCGCGCTGGTGGTGGGCGTGGTGGTGCTGGCGGTCGACATGTCGTGGCAGGCGCAGCTGCTGCTGTTCGCGGCGCTGTCGGTGGTGTTCGTGGTGGCGTGGTGGAAGGTGGCGCGGCGGCGGCCGGCGGCCGACAGCGACCAGCCGATGCTGAACCGCCGCGCCGAGCGTCATGTGGGCCGGGTGTTCGAGCTCGACGCTCCCATCGTGGCCGGTCTCGGCCGGGTGCGGATCGACGACACGCTGTGGCGCGTCTCCGGGCCGGACCTGCCGGCCGGGGCGCGCATCCGGGTCATCTCCGCCGACGGCGCGACGCTGGTGGTGGAGCAGGTCGCCTGAGGCCGCGCAATCAGCGCAGCACCCCCGAGGGCACCGGCGGCGGCTCGTGCAGCAGGGTGATGGTCACCCGGCGATTGGCGGCGAGGAAGGGGTTGTCGGGGAACATCGGCTCGGTGTCGGCGCGTCCCGACACGGCGCGGAAGCGCTCGCGAGGCACGCCGCTCTCCTCCAGGATCGCGCGCACCGCGTTGGCCCGGTCCGCGGACAGCTCCCAGGGACCGTAGCCGGGGTCGACCGGACCGGCCCCCGCCGAGGTGTGGCCCTCGATCCGGATGCGGTTCGGCATGCCCCGGATCGCCGGCGCGACGCCCGCCAGCAGCTGCCGCACCCGCTCGGTGGGCGTGCGGGCATTCTCCGCGAACATCGAGCGGCCGTCCTGGTCGACGAGCTGGAGCGAGAGGCCCTGCGGGGTCTCCTGCACCATGATGTGTCGCGACAGCTCCGCGATGTCTGGCAGGTTGTCGATGGCCTGGCGCAGCGTCGCGGCCGCGGTGGAGAAGCGCATGTCGCGCGCGGTCGAGACGTTGCCCGCGCGGCTTTCGCCGGAAAGCGGCCCGACCTTGTCGCTGGTCTCCTCGATGTCGACCTCCTCGAGATATCGGAACTCGGTGCGGGTCGGCGTGCCGTCGCGCTCGATCACGCCGGCCTTGCGCTGGACCGGCTGCACGCCGAACGCGTCGCGCATGGAGCCCGCGACCACCTGCAGCTTCTGCTTGTCCTGGATCGAGAACGAGATCAGCAGCACGAAGAAGCACACCAGGATCGACATCAGGTCGGCGAAGGTGACGATCCAGTCCGGCGCGCCGGCCGGCGCCTGGTTGCGGCGGCGGGCGCGGGCGCTCATGCCGCGACCTTGTCCATGGCCTGGCGATGGCTCTCGGGCAGGTAGGTCAGCAGCATCTCGCGGATCAGCGAGGGGCTCTTGGACTCGCGGATCTGCAGCACGCCGTCGATGATCAGCGTCTGGTTGATCATCTCCACCTCGGCCTTGGCGCCGAGCTTCTCCGCGATCGGCAGCGCGACCAGGTTCGCGACCAGCGCGCCGTAGAGCGTCGTCAGGATGGCGATGGCCATGGCCGGGCCGATCTTTGAGGGATCGTCCATGTTGGACAGCATCTGGACGAGGCCGACCAGCGTGCCGATCATGCCGAAGGCGGGCGCGGCGTCGCCGATGGCCTTGAACACGCGCTGGCCTTCCGACAGCCGCGAGATGTACTGGTCGCGGTCGCGCTCCATGGTCTCGCGGATGAAGTCGCCGTCATAGCCGTCGGCGATGTAGCGGATGCCCTTGCCGAGGAACATGTGGTCGATCTCGACGTTCTCCAGCGCCAGCGGGCCCTGCCGGCGCGATATCTCGGAGAGCGACGAGATCTGCTCGATGATGGCGCGCGGATCGGTGTTCTTGTGGCGCAGCGCGGCGCGGCCGCCGATCTTCAGCGCGCTGGCGACGCCCTTGAGGGGAAACCGGATCAGGACCGCCGCGGCGCCGCCGCCGAACACGATCAGGATCGAGGGCAGGTCGACGAAGCTGGCGAGGTCGCCGCCCACCATGATGGCGTAAAGGACGACCGCGCCGCCGAAGACGATGCCGCCGATTGTCGCGAGATCCATTGACGTCCCCACTGCCCAGCACGGGCAGGCGACGCGATCGCGCCTGGCC
>JAEWEX010000137.1 GCA_023389135.1 Pseudomonadota bacterium
GCCCGCCGCGGTCTGGGTGCCGCGCTCGGCCTCGAAGCTGGCGCCGAGCCGCTCGGACAGGTCGTCGATCAGCGTCATGCCGTCCACCAGGTAGGAGCCGTCGGCGCGCGCGACGATCGCCTCGCCATCGGCCTCGCCGGAGGCCATGAACGAGCCGACGATGGATTCCAGGATGTCGAAGGAGGTCAGCACGCCCTCGAACTGGCCGTACTCGTCATGAACCAGCGCCATGTGCACCGGCGAGTGCTGGAGCGCGTCCAGTGCGTCCAGCGCGTCCAGCGTGTCGAGGATGACCGGAGCGGGCCGCACCAGCGCCGAGACGTCGGCGGCGGGGTCCACCAGCAGCGCGTCGACGACGTCCTTGGAGACCACAACGCCGATCACGTCCTCCAGCGAGCCCCGCGCCGCCGGCAGCCGCGAATGCCGGCTCTCGCGCAGCCGCCGCAGCACCTCGTCGGGCGGCGCGCCGACATCGATCCAGTCGACCTGGTGGCGGCTGGTCATCACCGCCCGGATGGAGCGGTCGCCGAGCCTCAGCACCGCGGAGATCATGCGGCTTTCCTCCGGCTCGACGACGCCGGCGGTCTCCGCCTCCGCCACCATGGTGCGGATCTCCTCCTCGGTGACGCCCGAGCGCGCCTCGTCGCCGGCGCCGATCAGCCTCAGCACCAGCTTGCCGGAGCGGTCCAGCAGCCACACCAGGGGTGCGGCCACCGTCGCCACCATGCGCATGGCCGGCGCCACGGCGGAGGCGACCCGTTCGGGATTGCGCAGCGCCAGCTGCTTGGGCACCAACTCGCCCACGATCAGCGACAGGTAGGTGATGGCGACCACCACCGCGCCGACGCCCGCCGCCTCGGCGATGTCCGGGCGCAGGCCGGAAGCGGCGAGCGTCTCGGACAGCCGCCGCCCCAGCGTCGCCCCGCCGAACGCGCCGGAGAGGATGCCCACCAGCGTGATGCCGATCTGCACCGACGACAGGAACCGGCCGGGATCGGCCGCGAGCTTCGCCGCCGCGGCCGCGCCCTTGTGGCCGGCGCGCTCCAGCACCGCGAGCCGGGCGGGCCGGGCCGAAACCACGGCGAGCTCCGACATGGCGAGCGCGCCGTTGAGAAGGATCAGCGCGAGCAGGACGACGGCTTCGATCATGGGACTGGCGGGGCACCGGCTGCAGAAGAGGCCGGCACCATATCACGTCGCGAGCGCGCGGAACCGGGGCTGCGCCGCGAGGCCCTCCGCCAGCCCCCGCGACCTGCGCTGCCGGCCAACAGAGATGCCGCCCGTCCGGTTGCTGCAGGCGCCGATCAGGCCGCCTGGCGCTTGTTCTGGCGGTTCTTCACCAGGTCGTCGACCACGCCGGGATCGGCCAGCGTCGAGGTGTCGCCGAGGTTGGAGAACTCGTCCTCGGCGATCTTCCTGAGAATGCGCCGCATGATCTTGCCCGAGCGCGTCTTGGGCAGGCCGGGCGAGAACTGGATCAGGTCCGGCGAGGCGATCGGGCCGATGTCCTTGCGGACCCAGGCGACCAGCTCCTTGCGCAGCTCCTCGGAGGGTTCCTCCCCCGCCATAAGCGTGACATAGGCGTAGATGCCCTGGCCCTTGATGTCGTGCGGGTAGCCGACCACCGCGGCCTCCGACACCTTGGGATGGGCGACCAGCGAGGATTCCACCTCCGCCGTCCCCATGCGGTGGCCCGACACGTTGATGACGTCGTCGACGCGGCCCGTGATCCAGTAGTAGCCGTCGGCGTCGCGCCGGCAGCCGTCGCCGGTGAAGTACTTGCCCGGATAGGTGGCGAAATAGGTGTCCATGAAGCGCTGGTGGTCGCCATAGACCGTGCGCATCTGCCCGGGCCAGGAATCCGCGATGCACAGGTTGCCCTCGCAGGCGCCCTCCAGCACCTTGCCCTCCGCATCGACGATCTCCGGGCGAATGCCGAAGAAGGGGAGGGTCGCCGAGCCCGGCTTCTGGGCGATGGCGCCGGGCAGCGGCGTGATCAGGATGCCGCCGGTCTCGGTCTGCCACCAGGTGTCGACGATGGGGCAGCGGTCGTCGCCGACGACCCGGTGGTACCACTCCCACGCCTCGGGGTTGATGGGCTCGCCCACCGAGCCCAGCAGCCTGAGCGAGGCGCGCGAGGTCTTCCTCACCGGCTCGTCGCCGCCCTGCATCAGGGCCCGGATGGCGGTGGGCGCAGTGTAGAAGATGTTGACCCCGTGCTTGTCGATCACCTCCCAGAAGCGGGACGTGGACGGATGGTTCGGAACGCCCTCGAACATCAGCGTGGTCGCGCCGTTGGCCAGAGGGCCATAGAGGATGTAGCTGTGGCCGGTGACCCAGCCGACATCCGCCGTGCACCAGTAGATGTCGCCCTCGTGGTAGTCGAACACGTACTGGTGCGTCATGGCGGTGTAGACCAGATAGCCGCCGGTGGTGTGCAGCACGCCCTTCGGCTTGCCCGTCGAGCCGGAGGTATAGAGGATGAACAGCGGGTCCTCCGCGTTCATCTCCTCGGCCGGGCACTCGCTGGTCACCTGCTCCGCCGCCTCGTGCCAATAGACGTCGCGCGCCGGCTCCATGGCGACCGGCGCGCCGGTGCGGCGGACCACGAGCACGTGGTCGACGCCGCCGACCCGGGCGATGGCCGCGTCCACATTGGCCTTGAGCGGCACCTTGCGCCCGCCGCGCAGCCCCTCGTCGGCGGTGATGACGAACTTCGATCCGCAATCCTCTATGCGTCCGGCGAGGCTGTCCGGAGAAAACCCGCCGAACACCACGGAATGCACCGCCCCGATCCGCGCGCAGGCCAGCATGGCGTAGGCCGCCTCGGGGATCATGGGCATATAGATCGTCACGCGGTCGCCCTTCCCGACGCCGCGGTTGCGCATGACGTTGGCCATGCGGCACACCTCGTCATGCAGCTCTCGATAGGTGATCTTCCTGGACTCGGCGGGATCGTCGCCCTCCCAGATGATCGCGACCTGGTCGCCGCGGGCCTCCAGGTGCCGATCGATGCAGTTGGACGAGGCGTTGAGCGTGCCGTCCTCGAACCACTTAATGGAGACCGCGCCCGGCGCGTACGACGTGTTCTTGACGGTGGAGAACGGCGTCATCCAGTCGATCCGGCCGGCCTGCTCGCCCCAGAAGCCGTCCGGATCGTTGACGGAGCGGGCATACATCTCCCGATAGGCGGCCGCGTCGATGAAGGCGCGGCCCGCCCACTCGGCCGAGACGTCGAAGAGCTTGTCGGACATGGAGGTCCTCCCCTGTGGCCCATGGGCGCCGGCCTTGCGCCGCGCCCCGTTTGTTGGCCGGCATTATGGTGAGCGGGCCAAGGCGCGGCAAGGCAACGGGAATTGCGACTTTGGTCTGCGGGGAAAGGTTGCCCGACGCGCCCTGTCGGGCGGCCGGGCGACCCGGCCTGGCTGCCCGAAGGGCGCGTTGACACCCCAATGCCCCGACATTACCGTCCCGACCACCTTGCGCGCCGCGCCGGACGGCAGCCTCGCGGCGATTTCTCCGATCCTTCGAGGCGGAAACCGTCCGCCGGTCGTTATGTCCGGTGGCGTCGGCGTCGCGACACCAGTCTAAGGAAGGCCTCATGAAGCTGCTGGTCCCCGTCAAGCGCGTTGTGGACTACAACGTGAAGGTCCGGGTGAAGCCCGACGGCTCGGGCGTCGACCTCGCCAACGTCAAGATGTCCATGAACCCGTTCGACGAGATCGCGGTCGAAGAGGCGATCCGCCTGAGGGAGGCGGGCAAGGCCGAGGAGATCGTGGTGGTCTCCATCGGCCCGCAGCAGTCTTCCGAGACCATCCGCACCGCGCTCGCCATGGGCGCCGACCGCGGCATCCTGGTGAAGACGGATCAGGTCGTGGAGCCGCTGGCGGTCGCCAAGATCCTGAAGAAGATCGTCGAGCAGGAAGAACCCGGCCTCGTCATCCTCGGCAAGCAGGCCATCGACGACGACAGCAACCAGACCGGCCAGATGCTCGCCGCCCTGCTGGGCTGGCCGCAGGGCACCTTCGCCTCCAGGGTCGCCATCGGCGATGGCGCGGTGGACGTGACGCGGGAGATCGACGGCGGCCTGCAGACGCTGGGCCTGAAGCTGCCTGCCATCGTCACCACGGATCTGCGCCTGAACGAGCCGCGCTACGCGTCGCTTCCCAACATCATGAAGGCCAAGAAGAAGACCATAGACGAGACCAGCCCCGAGACGCTGGGCGTCGACATCGCCCCGCGGCTCAAGGTGCTCTCCACCGCGGAGCCGTCCAGGCGCGAGGCCGGCGTCAAGGTGGGCTCGGTGGCCGAGCTGGTCGGCAAGCTGAAGGACGAGGGGGTGCTGTGATGGCGACGCTGCTGCTGGCCAGGCACGACAATGCGGCGCTGAACGACGCCACCGCCAAGGCGCTCACCGCGGCGAAGGCGCTCGGCGCGCCCGTCCACATTCTGGTCGCGGGCTCGGGCTGCCGGGCGGCGGCGGATGCGGCCGCGAAGCTCGACGGCGTGGAGAAGGTTCTGCTCGCCGACGATCCGCTCTACGAGCACCGGCTGGCGGAGCCGCTGGCGGACCTCATCGTGTCGCTGGCCGGCAGCTACGATGCGCTGGTCGCGGCCTCCACCACCACGGGCAAGAACGTCATGCCGCGCGTCGCGGCGCTGCTGGACGTCATGCAGGTCTCCGACATCGTGAAGGTTGTGTCGCCCGACACGTTCGAGCGGCCGATCTATGCGGGCAACGCCATCCAGACCGTGCAGTCCACCGACGCCACCAAGGTGATCACCGTGCGCACCGCATCGTTCCAGGCGGCGGGCGAGGGCGGCTCCGCGCCGGTCGAGGCGGTCGCCGCCGCCGGCGATCCGGGGGTGTCCACGTTCAAGGGCGAGGAGCTGTCCAAGTCCGACCGGCCCGAGCTCGGCGCGGCGCGCATCATCGTCTCGGGCGGCCGGGCGCTCGGCTCCTCCGACAAGTTCCGGGAACTGATCGAGCCGCTGGCCGACAAGCTCGGCGCGGCGGTGGGCGCGAGCCGCGCCGCGGTGGATGCCGGCTACGCCCCCAACGACTACCAGGTCGGCCAGACCGGCAAGATCGTGGCGCCGGAGCTCTACGTGGCCATCGGCATCTCCGGCGCGATCCAGCATCTCGCCGGCATGAAGGACAGCAAGGTCA
>JAEWEX010000148.1 GCA_023389135.1 Pseudomonadota bacterium
CCTTCTCCAACGTCCGCGAGACCGCGGGCTGGTCGCGGGAGGCGGCCAATGCCGGGCCGAAGATGGCGGCGCTGCTGGCGGCCGCGGCCGAGCCGCTGCCGGACGCCACCTTCGTGACGCTGGACAGCGCCGGCGTCGCGCTCGTGTATGGCGTGGACGAGGTGGCGATCGAGGCCGGGACGCGCCTGGCCGGCCATCTCGACGTCACCGTCCTGCTGTCGCGGCCGGAGAACATCGTGCCGCCCCGGCTGGACCGGTTCCCGGTGCTGAGGGGAACCGTGCGCGGCGCCACCGGCCATCTCGGCCGGTTCTCGCTGACCGTGGACGACTTCGCCGCAGCCTCGCCGTCCTCGCGTTCCCGCCTCGTGTTCGCGGCGCCCCGCAACGGCGCGGTTTCGGAATGCGACGTGGTGCTCGATCTCTCCGGCGGGCCGGCGCTGTTTCCGGCCCACGAGCTGCGTCCCGGCTACCTGCGCGCCAACCCGCGGGACGGTGCGGCGGTGGAGCGCGCGATCTTCGAGGCGAGCCAGCTGGTCGGCACGTTCGACCGGCCGCGCTATGTCCGCTTCACCGAGGCGCTGTGCGCGCATTCCCGCTCGAAGAAGACCGGCTGCACCCGCTGTCTCGACCTGTGCCCCACCGGCGCGATCACGCCCGCCGGCGAGCATGTCGCCATCGACGCCGCCATATGCGCCGGCTGCGGCGCCTGCGCATCCGTGTGCCCCACCGGGGCCGCCGCCTACGACCTGCCGCCGGCCGACGCGCAGCTGCGCCGGCTGCGCACCCTTCTGGTCACCTATGCCGAGGCCGGGGGCCGCGCGCCGGTGCTGCTGCTGCACGACGAGGACCATGGCGAGGCGCTGATCGACGCGCTCGCCCGCTTCGGCGACGGGCTGCCCGCCGACGTGCTGCCGCTCAGGGTCAACGAGGTGACGCAGGTCGGGCTGGAGACCATCGCCGCCGCCATGGCGTTCGGCGCCGTCGCGGTGCGGCTGCTGCTGCGCGCCCGCCCGCGCCACGACGTCTCGGGCCTGGCGCGCAACATCGGCTACGCCAACGCCATCCTGTCCGCCCACGGCTTCGGAAACGCCGCGGTCAGCGCCATCGAGGCCGACGATCCCGACGCGCTGGCCGCGGCGCTCGGTGTGAAGGCCGCCTACGGGCGCCCGCGGACGCCGTCGCGCTTCCTGCCGCTGGGCTCCGGCCGCGATCTGCTCAAGCTGGCCGTGCGCGAGCTCCACATGTCGGCGCCTGAACGGCCGGAGGCCGTCGCCCTGCCCGAGCGGGCGCCGTTCGGTCGCGTCGTGGTCGATACCGAGGGCTGCACGCTGTGCCTCGCCTGCGTCTCCGCCTGCCCCACCGCCGCGCTGACGGACAATCCGGACCAGCCGATGCTGAGCTTCGCGGAGGATCTGTGCGTGCAGTGCGGCCTGTGCCAGTCGACCTGCCCCGAGCGGGTGATCGCGCTGGAGCCGCGCCTGTCGGTGCCGGCATGGTCGGCGCCGCCCGTGGTCGTCAAGCGCGAGGAGCCGTTCCACTGCATCGCCTGCGGCAAGGCGTTCGGCACCCGCTCCACCATCGAGCGCATCGCCGCCCGGCTCGAAGGGCGGCACTGGATGTTCTCCGGAGAGAATGCGCGGCGCATAGATGTGGTGAAGATGTGCGAGGACTGCAGGGTCGAGGCGGTGATGAACGAGAGCTTCGACCCCCACAACACGGCGGCCCCCCGCCCCGCGCCGCGCACCAGCGAGGACTACATCCGCGAGCGCGCCACCGGCGGCAAGGACCCGCTGAACTGAGGCGACGGCGAGCTCACATCGCGCTACCGCCCCGTCGCTTCCTCCAGGAACTCCATCAGCGCGGCGCGGTCTTCCGGGTCGGTGATCTTCTGCTCCGGCATCCGGGTGCCGGGCGTGTAGGCCGTGGGGCCCACCGTGAACAGCTCCGCCACCGTCTCGGGCGTCCAGACGATGTCCAGGGCCTTCAGCCCCTCGGAGTAGTCATAGCCCGGCAGGCTGGCGATGCGGCGCCCGAAGATGCCGTGCAGGGTCGGGCCCGCCCGGTTGCCGTCGTCCGGCGTCAGGGTGTGGCAGGCGGCGCAGGCGCGGAACACTTCCGCCCCGCGCGAGCCTTCGAATTTGGCCAGGATGTCCTCGCCTGCGGGCGGCGCGACCGCGCCGATATGCTGGCCGGAGACCGCGTCCCAGCGGCGCACCAGCCTGTCGGCGCCGCCGGACATGATCTCGCGGCCGTCCGGCGTGAAGGCCAGCGACCACACCGGAATGCCCGGTCCGATCAGCCGCGCCGTCACCGTGCGGCTGGCGCGATCGACGATCACCACGTCGCCGCGCAGCCCCCCGGCGGCGATGCGCGACCCGTCGGGCGACATGGCCAGCGCGACCACCGGCGTCGCGGTCACCTCCACGTCTCCCGTCACGGCGCCGGCAGCGTCGAGAAAGCGGACGTGGCCGTCGGCCGCGGACACCGCCATGCCGCCGTCGGGCGCGACCGCCACCTGGTTGAGCGGCGCCGGCAGCGTGACGGTCGCCGGCGCGCCGCCGTCCCGTGGCCAGAGCCGTACCGTCGCGTCGTAGCCGGACGACACCACCGTGCCGTCGGGCCGGAACGCCACGCCGTTGACGTTGCCGGAATGCCCCTCGAGCGTCGCGACGGCCCCGCCCTCCACGGTCCAGAGCTTCACGGTCCGGTCCCAGGAGGCGGATGCGATGACCGCGCCGTCCGGCGACACCGCAAGCGCGGCCACCGGGTCGCGATGGGCCTCGATGATCCGTTCCGGCGCGCGGCCCGCCGCCGGCCAGATCAGGATGCGGCCGTCCTCGCCGGCGGTCGCGAACCTGCCGCCCGGCAGCGCCGCCACCGCGTTGACCGCTCCGTCATGGCCGCGCAGGACGGCGTCCGCCGTGCCCGAGGCGACGCGCCAG
>JAEWEX010000254.1 GCA_023389135.1 Pseudomonadota bacterium
CGGCAGGGTGAATTCCCTGAAATGCCTGATGCGGTCGGAAGCCGGCTGGTACTTGTGCACCTGCCGGTCGATCTCGAGAAATCCTGTTACCTTGCCCATTCTTACCTCCAGCCTCGGAAAGCGGCCAGTCGGACCGCCTCCAGACGCAGCAATGTCGTTCTTCCTGCCTATTCGGCCGCGATGCCCATGCGCATGCGCTCCATCTCGATCAGCGCGCGGCGGTACTCGACCGGCATCACTTTCCTGAATTTCGGACGATAATCCGCCCAATTGTCCAGGATTTCGCGGGCGCGTGTCGAGCCGGTGTAGTGCATGTGGTTCGAGATGAGCTGCACCAGCCGCTCTTCGTCATGGCGCGTCATGTCGCCCGACACGTCGACACGGCCTTTATGGTCGATGTCGCCGCCATGGTGATGCAGCTTCTCAAGCATGTCGTCTTCCTCGGGCACGGGCTCGAGTTCGACCATCGCCATGTTGCAGCGCTCGGCGAAGTCGCCGGCCTCATCGAGCACATAGGCCACGCCACCCGACATGCCAGCCGCGAAGTTGCGGCCCGTCTGGCCGATCACGACGACCACACCGCCGGTCATGTATTCGCAGCCATGGTCACCCACGCCTTCCACGACCGCCACCGCGCCGGAATTGCGCACGGCGAAGCGCTCGCCCGCGACGCCGCGGAAGTAGCACTCGCCCTCGACGGCACCGTAGAGCACCGTGTTGCCGACGATGATCGATTCCTCCGGCACAATCTTGGAGTCTTCCGGCGGACGGATGACGATGCGTCCGCCCGAAAGCCCCTTGCCAACATAGTCGTTGCCGTCGCCGATCAGGTCGAACGAGACACCGCGCGAAAGGAAGGCGCCGAAGGACTGGCCGGCGGTGCCCGTCAGGGTCACGGCGATCGTGTCGTCCTTCAGCCCTTTGTGGCCGAAGCGCTTGGCGACCGCGCCGGACAGCATCGCGCCCGCCGAGCGGTCGACATTGCGGATCGGCAGTTCGATCTTGACCGGCTGCTTCGTTTCGAGCGCGGGCGCTGCGAGCTCGATGAGCTTGCGGTCGAGCACGTCGTCGATGTGGTGCTCCTGCCGCTCGGTGTGCGAGGTCGCGACCTCCGGGCCGACATCGGGCCGGTGGAACAGCCGCGACAGGTCGAGCCCGCGGGCCTTCCAGTGTTCCAGCGCGCCGGTCTGGTCCAGCAGGTCGGCGCGGCCGACGATCTCGCCCAGCGTGCGGAAGCCCATGGCGGCCAGCATCTGCCGGATCTCCTCCGCCACGAAGAAGAAGTAGTTGATGACGTGCTCCGGCGCGCCCTTGAAACGCTTCCGCAACACCGGATCCTGGGTGGCGATGCCCACCGGGCAGGTGTTGAGGTGGCACTTGCGCATCATGATGCAGCCGGCCGCGATCAGCGGCGCGGTGGAGAAGCCGAACTCGTCGGCGCCCAGCAGCGCGCCGACCACCACGTCGCGCCCGGTGCGCAGCCCGCCGTCGACCTGCAGGGCGATGCGGCCGCGCAGGTTGTTCATCACCAGCGTCTGCTGGGTCTCGGCGAGGCCGATCTCCCACGGGCTGCCGGCATGCTTCAGCGAGGTCAGCGGGCTCGCGCCGGTGCCGCCCTCGAAGCCGGACACGGTGATGTGGTCCGCGCGCGCCTTGGCGACGCCGGCCGCCACCGTGCCAACCCCCACCTCCGACACCAGCTTGACCGAGATGTCGGCCGCGGGGTTGACGTTCTTGAGGTCGTAGATGAGCTGCGCCAGGTCCTCGATGGAATAGATGTCGTGGTGCGGCGGCGGAGAGATCAGGCCGACGCCGGGCGTCGAGTGCCGCACCTTGGCGATGGTGGCGTCCACCTTGTGGCCGGGCAGCTGGCCGCCCTCGCCGGGCTTTGCGCCCTGCGCGACCTTGATCTGGATCTGGTCGGAGTTGATCAGGTAGTCCGCGGTCACGCCGAAGCGGCCCGAAGCGACCTGCTTGATCGCCGAGCGCATGCTGTCGCCATTGGGCATGGGCCGGAAGCGCTCGGCCTCCTCGCCGCCCTCGCCGGTGTTGGACTTGCCGCCGATGCGATTCATGGCGATGGCGAGCGTGGTGTGCGCCTCGCGGCTGATGGAGCCGAACGACATCGCTCCCGTCGAGAACCGCTTGACGATCTCGGCCGCGGGCTCGACCTCCTCCAGCGGCGCCGGCGCGCGCCCGGTCTCGGCGGCGTCGCGGATGCGCATCAGGCCGCGCAGCGTCAGCAGCGTCTCGCTCTGCTCGTTGATGAGGCGGGCATACTGGTCGTACTTCTCGCGCGCGTCGCCGCGCACCGCATGCTGCAGCAGCGCCACCGAGTCCGGCGACCAGGCATGGTCCTCGCCGCGCAGCCGGTAGGCGTACTCGCCGCCGATCTCCAGCATGGAGCGCAGCACCGGCTCGTCGCCGAAGGCGCGGGCGTGGCGGCGCACGGTCTCCTCGGCGATCTCGTCGAGCCCGACGCCCTCCACCGAGGTCGCGGTGCCGAAGAAGTATTCCGCCACGAACGACGAGGCCAGCCCGACCGCGTCGAAGATCTGCGCGCCGCAATAGGACTGGTAGGTGGAGATGCCCATCTTGGACATCACCTTGAGGATGCCCTTGTCGATGGACTTGATGTAGCGCTTCACCACCTCCTCGTCGGAGACCTCCTCGGGGAAGTCCTCCTTCATGGCCGCCAGCGTCTCGAAGGCGAGATACGGGTTGATGGCCTCCGCGCCGTAGCCGGCGAGGCAGCAGAAATGGTGGATCTCCCGCGGCTCGCCGGATTCCACCACCAGCCCGACCGAGGTCCGGAGGCCCTTGCGGATCAGGTGGTGGTGCACGGCGGCGGTCGCCAGCAGCGCCGGGATCGGGATGCGGTCGTGGCCCAGCAGCCGGTCGGACAGGATGATGATGTTGTAGCCGCCATGCACCGACGCCTCGGCCCGCTCGCACAGCATGGCGAGCGCGTCCTTCATCCCCTCCGCGCCCTTCAGCGCGTTGTAGGTGATGTCCAGCGTCTTGGTCTGGAAATGGTTGTCGCCGATGTCCCCCATGCCCCGGATCTTCTCCAGGTCGTCATTGGTCAGGATCGGCTGGCGCACCTCCAGGCGCTTGCGCTTGGACAGGCCCTTGAGGTCGAAGATGTTCGGCCGCGGCCCGATGAACGACACCAGGCTCATGACCAGCTCCTCGCGGATCGGGTCGATCGGCGGGTTGGTCACCTGGGCGAAGTTCTGCTTGAAATAGGTGTAGAGCAGCTTGGGCTTGGACGACAGCGCCGAGATCGGCGTGTCGGTGCCCATGGAGCCCACCGCCTCCTGGCCCGTGGTCGCCATGGGCGACATCAGGAGCTTCAGGTCCTCCTGGCTGTAGCCGAAGGCCTGCTGGCGGTCGAGCAGCGAGACGTCGGTGCGCGGCGCGCGCGGCGCCACGCCCGGCAGATCCTCCAGCACCAGCTGGGTGCGGTCCAGCCACTGCCGGTAGGGATGCATGCCGGCAAGCTCCGCCTTGATCTCCTCGTCGGGGATCAGCCGGCCCTGCTCCAGGTCGATCAGCAGCATCTTGCCCGGCTGCAGGCGCCACTTCTCGACGATGTCCTCCTCCGGCACCGGCAGCACGCCCATCTCGGACGCCATGACCACCAGGCCGTCGCGGGTGACGAGATAGCGCGCGGGCCGCAGGCCGTTGCGGTCCAGCGTGGCGCCGATCTGGCGGCCTTCGGTGAAGGCGACCGCGGCCGGCCCGTCCCACGGCTCCATGAGCGCGGCGTGGTACTCGTAGAAGGCGCGCCGCTGCTCGCTCATGAGCGGGTTTCCGGCCCACGCCTCGGGGATGAGCATCATCACCGCATGCGCCATGGAATAGCCGCCGGCCACCAGGAACTCGAGCGCGTTGTCGAAGCAGGCGGTGTCGGACTGGCCCTCGTAGGAGATCGGCCACAGCTTGGAGATGTCGTTGCCGAACAGCTCGCTGTCCACCGACGCCTGCCGGGCCGCCATCCAGTTGACGTTGCCGCGCAGCGTGTTGATCTCGCCGTTGTGGGCGACCATCCGGTAGGGATGCGCCAGCGGCCAGGCCGGGAAGGTGTTGGTGGAGAAACGCTGGTGAACCAGCGCCAGCGCCGTCTCGAAGCGCGGGTCGTGCAGGTCGGCATAGTACTTGCCGAGCTGGTCGGCCAGGAACATGCCCTTGTAGACCAGCGTCCGCGGCGACAGCGACACCGGATAGTAGCCGGCGGTGCGCGGGTCCTTGGCGGCGTAGATCAGGTTGGAGATCACCTTGCGGCAGATGAACAGCCGCCGTGTGAACTCGGCCTCGTCTGCGATGGTCGGCCCGCGGCCGATGAACACCTGGGCGTGGCCGGGCTCTGTCGGCAGCACGCTGTGGCCGAGCGAGGCGTTGTCGGTGGGGACCGTCCTCCAGCCGAGCAGCACCAGGCCCTCCTCGGGCACGATGCGCGCGAAGGTGTCGCGGATCAGCTTCTCGCCGTCGGGGTCGCGCGGCATGAAGATGTGGCCGACCGCGTAGTGGCCGGGCTCCGGCAGCGAGAAGCCGAGCGCGCGGGCCTCGTCCACGAAGAAGCCGTGCGGGATCTGCACCAGCATGCCGGCGCCGTCGCCGGCGCGCGGGTCGGCGCCCACCGCGCCGCGGTGCTCGAGGTTCTCCAGCACGGTCAGCGCATCCTCGACGATGCGGTGGGACTTGCGGCCCTTCATGTCGGCGACGAAGCCGACGCCGCAGGCGTCGTGCTCGCTGCCCGGGCGGTAGAGGCCGCGTGCGGCCGCGGCGGCGCGGCCGTCGCCGCCGGTTCCTGCCTGCTCCATCGTCCGCTCCATGGTCATGGCCTCGTCTCTCCGGATCGCGCGACGCCGCCTGCCGCCCACGCCCCCTACCATATACGGGGCAGGAGGCGAACGCGCGAAGAGGCAGCAAGGCTGTCCTAAAATGGAGGCGGAACATGCCAAAGATTCAAGGGCGGCGCAAGGGGTGTTTCAAAGTTGTGCCATTGCCACTTGTTGCGCGCGGCGACCGCGCTGCGAAA
>JAEWEX010000392.1 GCA_023389135.1 Pseudomonadota bacterium
GGGCAGGGCCGCGCCGCCGCTCCCGCAGGCGTCAGAGGATGGCGAAGGCGCGCACCGGCGAGCCGGAGCCGCGGCCGACCTTGAGCGGCAGGCCGGAGAAGAAGAACTCGCCCTTGCCCACCAGCTCCTCCAGGTTGATCAACCACTCCCAGTGGAAGATCTTGCGGTCGCGGCACACGCGATGGCTGGGGAACTCGCTCCAGTTCGGCCGGTCGGTGGAGGGGCCCTCGACGCCGTGGGCCTTGGAGCCGCGATCGGCGAGCCAGTGCGTGGCCGCCGCCGTCAGGCCCCAGTTGGTCTCGCACGAGGCCCGGCCGGGATAGTGCTTCCTGGTCAGGCCGGAGCACATCAGCACGATGTGGCCGTCGATCTTCACGCCGGCCTTCTGCTCGGCCGCCTCCAGGTCGGCGACGTCGACGTCCCCGAGATCCGGGATGTGGCGCAGGTCGAGGCACACGGCCTTGCCCATGAACATCTCCAGCGGCATCTCGTCCACCGCCTGGCCGTCCGGATTGATGTGCAGGAACGCGTCCACATGCGTGCCGACATGGTCGAGCATGCTCAGGAAGTTGGTCTGGAAGGTCATGCGGTCGCCCTCGACGCCGAGGTTGAAGCCCGTGGTCTCCGCGTGCCGCTTGTGGGTGATGATGATCGGCGACTGGAACAGCTTGTGCGCCGTCATGTTGTCTTCGAGCGTCAACGTCAGGTCGACGATCCGTCCTTCCGGCAGGCCTTTCATGGTTCTCTCCTGTGCATCTGCGGCGTTATGACAAGATTTCGTACAGGCCGTTCGCCATCCACGGCATGGTCAGGACTGCGAAGGCGAGGATGATCATCATGATCCAGTAGGGCGTGACCGACTTGAACAGTGCGCCCAGCGTGATCGACGGGTCGTTGATGGTCGATTTCACGGTGAAGACGCTGATGCCGAACGGCGGCGTCACCAGCCCCGCCTCGATGGCCAGGATGCCGACGATGGCGAAGGCGATGGGATCGAGCCCCAGCGTCACGGCGATGGGGTGGAAGATCGGCACGGTCAGCAGGATGATCGAGACCGAGTCCACGAACATGCCGAGGATGAACCAGAGCAGGATCATCACGGCGACCACCGCGAACACGGTGAGCCCGAGGCCCAGCAGCGTGCCCTGGATGCTGTCGATGATGCCGCCGAAGGCCAGCAGCCGCGAGTAGAGCTGCGCCATGATCAGCAGGAACAGGATCGGCGCGGAGGTGCGCCCGGTCTGCCAGACCGCCTCGGCGATGTCGCGCGGCTTCTGCCCCTTGAGGAGCGCCAGCACCAGCGCCAGCAGCGCGCCGATGCCGGCGGCTTCCGTCGGCGTGAACAGCCCGAACCAGATGCCGCCCAGCACCAGGAAGATCAGCGTCACGATGCCGGCGACCCCCAGCAGGTCCGAGCGCGTGATCGGCGGGGGCGCCTCGTCCTTGTCGGCAGTGCCGCCGAACAGGTCCGGCCGCGCCAGCGCGTAGCCGAACAGGAACACGGCGAACATGACGGCGAGCAGGATGCCGGGCACGATGCCGGCGATGAACAGCCGCCCGATCGACTGCTCGGTGAGGATGCCCCACACGATCATGAGGACGCTGGGCGGGATCAGCATGCCGAGCGCGGAACTGCCTGCGATGGAGGCGAGCGCGGTGCTGCGGTGGTAGCGGTGGGCGACCATCTCCGGATAGGCGATGCGCGAGAACGTGGCCGCAGACGCGATGGAGACCCCGGTGACCGCGCCGAACACCGCGTTGCCGCCCACCGTCGCGATGGCGAGGCGGCCGGGCAGCCGCCCGAGCGCGCGGTTGACCACCTTGTAGAGGTCGGTCGCCGCCCCGCTGCGCGCCACCAGCTCGCCCATCAGCACGAACAGCGGCACCACGGCGAACACGTAGTCGCGGATCGCCTCGTAGACCGTGTTCGACAAAAGCCGCAGCGCCGGCTCGACGCCGCCCATGAGCATGGCGATGCCGCCGAGGCTGACGATGCCGAGCGCCGTGACGATGTGCACGCCCAGCAGCACGAGCGTCAGCAGCGCCCCGATCATCACCATGCTGAAGAGATAGCCGTCCATGGTCGCCGCGCCCCCGCCGTCAGCTTCTGGCCGTCTCGGCGACGGGCGGTTCCGCCGCCTCGTCCGGACGTGGCCCGCGCAGCGCGAGCATGAGGAAGTTGACCGCGCCGAGCGCGCCGCCGAGCACGATGATGGTGCGCACCGGATAGGTCGGGACGCGCATGCCGCCCTCGCCCTCGTATTCCAGGCTCGCCCAGGCGCGCAGCATCGGGGTCCAGCCGGAATAGGCCACCGCCGCGAACAGGATGGCGCCCAGCAGGAACGCCGCACGCTCGAAATAGCCGGCGAGGTTCGGGCCGAGCAGGTTGTCGATCAGGTCGGCGCGCAGCATGCCGCGGATGCGCACGGTGTAGGGAAGCTGGAGGAAGGCGATGATGACGATGGAGTTCGCCACGATCTCCTTCAGCCCGATGATCGGGATGTTCAGGACGCCGCGGGCGACGACCTCGATCAGGATGAAGACCGAGAGCAGGAACAGCCACACCGCGGCGATCAGCTTCATCGCCTGGGCGATGCGGTCGAGGATGTGATCAAGCTGCGACATGGCACGCTCGCGCTTCCGGGGGAAAAAGGGCGGGCCGCGAGGGGAAGCGGCCCGCTAGGGAGCGACGGAGGGGCCGCTAGTTGCTCGCTCCCGTGATCTGGTACTCGCACGGGAACTTGTGGCCGAGGTCCTGGATGGACTTCATGTAGAACGCCATCACGTCCGGCGCGGGCAGGCCGCGGCCGACCGCTTCCTGGGCCATGTTGTTGGGCCAGTCCTTGAGCTGCTCGCACCAGGCGGTCTTCTCGCCGTCGGAGAGCTGCTTGACGCTGACGCCGGCGTCCAGGAGCTGCTTCTCGCCCTTGACGCTGAACTCCGAGCACAGCTTGGCAGTCTCGACCTCGTAGTCCTTCACGGTGTCCATGAAGATCTGCTGCAGCTCCGGCGACATCTTGTTCCAGGTGTCGAGGTTCACGCTGGCGGCCATGATCGCCATGGCGCCGAAGTCGGTCTTCATGAAGTGCTTGCCGACCTCGTGCAGCTTGAAGCTGTACCAGGAGCCGGGGAAGATGATGTAGCCGTTATAGACGCCGCTCTGGATGGCGTTGTAGGCCTCGTTGAGGTTGGACGCGACCGGCGTTGCGCCGACGATCCAGTTCAGGTTGGCGCCGGCGCCGGCGATCTTCTTGCCCTTGAGCTCCTCGACCTTGTCCCAGTCGAAGCTGGTGCCCAGTCCGTAATTGCCGACGCAGGTGACGCCGAGCAGCTTCTGGTTGTGCTTCTCCTCGTAGACCTTCGCCATTTCCGGAAACTTGTCGAAGGTGGCGCGGGTTGCCTGGGTGACCTTCATCGGATCCGGCGAGTTGAACGGCAGGTAGAAATTGAAGCTCTGCAGGAAGGCGTCGGTGGGCTCGAACGCGAACGCCCACAGGCCGAAGTCCAGCAGGCCGTCGCGGGTGGCCTCGAACACCTCGGTCAGCTTGGCGACGGTGCCGCCGTGCAGTTCCTGGACGCTGAGGTCGACGCCGGCGGCCTTGGCGCGCTTGATCAGCTCGGGCACCAGGAAGTTGTGCGCCGCAAGCGTGTATTCCACCGCCTGCATGGGATGGCCGGAGCCGAGCCGGATCGACAGCTTGTCCTGGGCCTGGGCCGCGGTCGCACCCAGCGCCAGGGCGGCGCCCGCGACGGCGGCGAGCGCCCGTGCCGTGAAGTGTCTTGCCATGTCCTGTTCTCCTCTGTCGGCGCGGAGAGGGGTGGCCGCGCCTGTCTCTGGGATGGTCGCTATGCTTTTTCTTGTGCTTCTGACTTCTTCAGGTGCTCGACGATCATCGGGATCGTCTGGTCCTTCTTCTCCAGGAGGTCCGCGTGGCCGCAGTCCTCGTTGACGTGGAAGTGGCAGCGCTTGAGCGTCCGCTTGAGGAAGCCGGAGCCGGCGCCCGACTTCGCCGTCTCGATGGGGGTGATGACGTCCTGCGTGGAGGCGATCACCAGCGTGTCGGCCTCGATGCGGGGGATGTCCGCCACCAGGTCCAGCTCCTCCATCATCAGGCAGGCCTGGACCACGGTCTCCACGGAGTTCTGGGTGATCATGGCGCGGACATTGGCGATCACCGCGTCGGCGCGGTCGCTGTCCAGCAGGTCGGCGCTGACCGCCTGCACCACGATGTGGTCGGCCAGCGTGTCGCCGCAGCCCAGCGTCGTGGCCATGCGCCGCCAGGTCTCGAACATCAGCTTGCGGGCCCGGTCGGGCTTGACCAGCGGGCAGTCGCTGACGACGCCGAGGCAGCGCTCGGGATATTTCGCCGCGAAGGCCAGCGCCACCATGGCGCCCATGGAGGTTCCGGCGATGTGCGCGCGCCCGATCTCCAGCGCGTCCAGCAGCGCCGCGATGTCGTCGACCCACACCTCCATGGTGTAGCGCTCCAGCGGCCGGTCGGAGCGGCCATAGCCGCGCTGGTCGTAGCTGATGACCTCGAACTCGCGGGCGAACGCCTCCCAGGCCATGGCCCAGTTGCGCCGGCCGAACACCGAGCCGCCGATCAGGACCAGCGGCCGGCCCGTGCCGAAGCTCTCGTAGTAGGTGCGGATGTCGTTGGTCTGGACGTAGGGCATGGGTGCTGGTCGCTCAGTGGATGTGGAGGCCGCCATTGACGTCGAGCGTCGCGCCCGTGACGTATCCGGCGAGGTCGGAGGCCAGGAACAGGCAGGCGCCGGCGACTTCCTCCGGCGTGGCGAGCCGGCCGAGCACCGCCTGCCGGGCAAGCTGGGCGCGGACGTCCGCGGGCATGAACGGCACGGTCATGTCGGTGTCGACCAGTCCCGGCGCCACCGCATTGACGCGCACGCCCCTGGGCCCGAGCTCGCGGGCGAGCCCGCGCACGAAGCCGAGCACCCCGGCCTTGGCCGCCGCGTAATGCAGCCCGCCGACGAAGCCGCCGCCGCGCTGGCCGGCCAGCGAGGACAGGCACACGATGGAGCCCGAGCCGCGCGCCGCCATGGCCGGCGCCAGCGCCTTCACGATCTGGATCGTGCCCCACAGATTGACGTCGAGCATGCGGTCGTAGCGCTCGCGGGTGAGGTCTGCGAGCGCGAGCGGCTCGGCGATCCCCGCGCAATGGATCAGCGCGTCGGCCGCGCCGGCGCCGGCGGACACGCGGGCGCAGTCGTCCTCGCTGGTGACGTCGCAGGCGATGGCGGATGCAAGCCCCGGGAGCCGCTCGCGCAGCGCCGCGAGCGCCTCCGCGTCGCGGTCGACCGCGTGGACCCTCGCCCCCCGCTCCAGCGCCATGCGGCATGCGGCCTGCCCGATCCCGCGGGGAGCGCCTGCGCCGGTGACGACGATGGTGCGGTCAGACAAAAGCATCCGGCCTCCCAAGCATGAGCGCTTGCGATCAAGGGAAGTTGTCGTGGAGGAAGGCTAGGCGGGCCTGCCCGCTCTGGAAAATACTGAATTCCGAATGCTGTTATCGCACGCCGCTATAGCGCGCCCCGATGGCGGCCGACACGGCTCCGGATTCAGAGGAAAACTGAAAGCGGACGCGCGCTCCCGCCGAATACTCGGCGCGATTTTGCCAGGATCAGCGCACCGAGACGGCGACCAGCGTCTCGGCGTCGGGGTGGTCGGCCTCGTCCAGCGTCGCGCCGAGCCAAAGGCCGGCGGAGATCAGCCGCCGCGTCACCGTGGTGATCACGTTCAGCACCTCCTCGGCGTGCGGCTGGCGCTGGAACCGCGGCGACGGCACCACATAGTGCCTCAGATGCAGCTCCGGCGCGACGATGGGCCAGGAGCGGATGTCGGCGGTCTTCCAGTCGAGACTGATGGATTCCGGCAGGATGGTGTAGCCGCGGCTGGAGAACAGCAGCGTCTTGATCTGGGCCAGCGAGTCGATCTCGGCGACCAGGTTCAGCGGCACCCGCGTGCTCATGGAATAGTCGTCCAGCATGCGCCGGAGCTGGTGGGCGCGCGTGGTGTGGATCAGCGGCAGCGCGGAGATGTCCGCGAACCGGACCGCCTCCTGCCGCGACAGCGCCTCGTTGGCATGGCCGAGCAGCGTCAGCCGCTCGCGGCCGAGCGATGTCATGAACGGCCGCCCGTTGCCGTTCGGCCGGTCGTAGAGCATGGCGACGTCGATGTCGTCCTGCTCCAGCCATTTCTCCAGATGACCCGTCATGCCCTCGACGATGTGCAGCACCACCTCCGGATGGTGGAGCGCGAACTCGTCCATGAGCGGGATGGTGAGCATGCCCGTGGTGGTGGTCGGGAGCCCCAGCCGGACCTCGCAGCTCGCATTGCTGCCGAGCGCCTTCACCTCGGCGCGGGCCCCGTCCAGGAGCACCAGGATCTCCACCGCCCGCGCCAGCAGCACCCGGCCGGCGGCGGTCATGTCCACGC
>JAEWEX010000414.1 GCA_023389135.1 Pseudomonadota bacterium
CTGCATGACGACGCGCAGATCGACGCCACGGTGGATGCCGTGGCCGCCGCGCTCGCCCGCATCCGGTCAGCCTGAGGGACGGCCGCCGCGGCGCACGGCGTCGAACGGCGCGCCGTCCCACGACACCTGTCCCGTGGTCCATGTCCTGAGCCACACCGCCAGCATCAGCCCCTCCCGGCCGAGCACGAGCAGCGGCCACCATGGCGACCGGTCCCAGCCGTGGATGCGGGCCAGCGCAAGTTCGCCCGCGCACCAGATCGCCAGCGTCGCCACGGCCGCGGCCGGCCAGCCGAGGCCGAGCGCCGGCGCCGCCAGCGCGCCCGCCGCAAGCGCCGGTGCGATGCCCGCCAGCGGCTCCACGGCGAATAGCGCCGGCTCCGACAGCCGCCGGCACATCGCCCAGCGGCGCTGCCGGCGCCAGACCTCCTCCAGCCGTCGCGGGCCGAGCCGGTGCCCGGCGGGGGAGGGGGCAAGCTCGATCCGCCGCCCCAGCCCCTGGATGGCGCGGCCCATGGCGTGGTCTTCCGCCACTGTGTCCCGGATCGCCGCCGCGCCGCCCGCGCGCTCGAGATCGCTCAGCCGGAACAGCATGAGCTTGCCGATGCCGTAGCCGCGGCCGAGCGCCGCCGCGGCCATCAGCATGCGCGTCTGGTGGGCGCCGACGATGGCATGCTCCAGCCAGCCGGCTGCGCCCTCGGGATCGCGGATCAGGGGCGCCGCCACCACCATGCCGGCGTCGCTGTGGAACGCTGCGAGCAGCTCCGCCGCCTGTCCGGGCTCCAGCCGCACATTGGCGTCCTTGACCAGCACAGTGTCGTTGCGCGCGGCTGCGAAGCACGCGACCAGATTGTCGACCTTGGGGCTGACCGCACCGGCGGGAGGCGCCGTCACGAGGGCGAAGGGCACGCCGGGATGCGCGCCGGCCACGGCGTTGACCGCACCGGCCGCGAGGGATTCCGGCGTGGCCGTGCCGACCAGGACCTCGATGCCGGGGATGTCCGCCTCAAATGCCGACGCGGTCGCCGGCGCGAGATCGTGGTCCATGCGGCTGAGCGGCACCACCACGGTGACCGGTCGCGCCTCTCCGGGCCGGGCCCGCCGCCGAGCCATGGCGGGCTGCGCCGCCGCCAGCGCGACGGTGGCCGCGAAGAATCCGATCGACGCGCACCAGCCGACGAAAGCCGCCCACGCGATGTCCATGGAATGACGCCCCCGCCAGCCAGCCGCCCGGACGTTCTAGCGTGCCACGAGCAACTTGGCGAAGGCGATCACCGCACCGGCCCGGTCAATCTCCGGCGCGGCTCAGCACCAGGCAGGCATTGATCCCGCCGAACGCGAAGGAGTTCTTCAGGGCGTGGCGCATGGCGACCGGCCGGGCCTGGCCGACGACGATATCCACCGGACAGTCCGGGGCTGCTTCGAGGAAGTTGGCGGTCGGCGGCGCCAGCCCG
Source organism: Pseudomonadota bacterium (assembly GCA_023389135.1). GTDB lineage: Bacteria > Pseudomonadota > Alphaproteobacteria > Rhizobiales > Methylopilaceae > Agaricicola. Next base: position 1,452 of record JAEWEX010000414.1, read on the forward strand.
TCGCGCAGCGCGCCGATGGTGACAATGGCCTCCAGCGCCCCGGTGGCGCCCAGGGCGTGGCCGTGGACCGGCTTCGTGGAGGATACCGGCATGCGGTCGCAGCGGTCGCCGAACACGAGCCTCAGGGCGGCCGCTTCGTTGGCGTCGTTGGCGACGGTGCCGGTGCCGTGGGCGTTGACGTGATCGATGTCGCCGGGGGCAAGACCTGCATCCGCGACCGCCATCAGCATGGCGCGCGAGGCGCCGCCAACATCGGGACGGATCATGTCCACCGCGTCCGCGGTGGTGCCGTAGCCGGAAATCCAGGCCAGCGGCCGCGCGCCGCGCGCCGTCGCGCGCTCCGCCTTCTCCAGCACCAGAATGCCCGCGCCCTCGCCGAGCATCATGCCGGTGCGCCCCAGCGAGAACGGCCGGCAGGCATCCGGCGACATGACCCGCAGGGTCTCCCAGGCCAGCATCCCCGCCGGCGTCAGGCAGGCCTCGCTGCCGCCGGTGATGGCGATGTCGGCGAGCCCGGCGCGGATCAGGCCGGCCGCGATCCCGATCGCCTGGGTCGACGAGGAGCAGGCGCTGGCGACCGCGAAGGTGGTTCCCGTAGCGCCGAACCGCATGCCCACCAGCGATGCGATGGCGCTGGGCATCAGCCGCGGCACCGAGCGGGGATCCGGACGCTTGTCGTCGGTGGTGTAGACCTGGACGATGCCGGCCTCGATCGCCTCCGCGCCGCCGACCCCGGTGCCGAGCACCACGGCGACCCGTGGCCCCGCCAGTTCGGCCTCGTCCAGCCCCGACTGGGCGGCGGCTTCTCCGGCGGCGATCAAGGCGAACTTCGCGAAGCGGTCGCAGAACGGGGCCAGCCGCCGGTCCGCCCGGCCGTCCAGCTCGACGTCGACGACCGCGCCGCCGCGCTGCACGAGGTGGCGGCCGGGCAGAAGACCCGGGATCGGGCCGATGCAGGAGCGGCCCTCCCGGGCGGCGTCCCACAAGGCGTCGGCGCCTTCCCCCGCGGCCGAGACCGCGCCGATGCCGACCACCGCGACCGCCGTCATCCGCCCGCCTTGGCGGCACGCACCAGGGTCGCGATTTCCGCGACGAGGGACGGCAGCGTGAGCTCCTCGCCCAGAAGCTTGTCGAACTCGATGTGGATGCCGTAACGATCCTCGACCGCCGACAGGATGACGACGAGATCGATGGACTGAAGGCCGAGGCTCTCGAGCGTGGCGTCGGGGGTCAGCAGCGCCGGATCGACCATCCCCTCCTTGGCGACGATCTCCATGATCTCGCGTTCGATCTCTGCAGGATCATGCGTCGGTGCCTCTTCCGTCATCCCGATCGTCTCCCCGAAGTCCAGGCCGGTGACGCACGCATTCGCACGCAAGCGAGAGCGTTCCATGACAGCGCCCGGTGTTCAACCCGCACGCCGCCATCGCCCACAGGCAGCCCGTCGAAGGGTTACCGTCGGCGCCATGGTGTGGCCGGCCCCGCATCTCTATGATCCCGCCGGGCGCCGGAAGGGGACAGGGACGACATGCTGCGGCCGTTTGCGTTCGCGTGGAAGTACCGCGAACTGATCATGGTGATTCTTCAGCGGGAGCTGGCGGTCCGGTTCCGGCGCTCCGTGGCGAGCTGGCTGTGGGCCATCTTCTCCCCGCTGGTGATGCTGGCGCTCTATGTGTTCGTGCTGGCGCGGGTGTGGTCCACCTTCAGCATGGAGGGCATGAGCGGCCAGCAGCGGGCGTTCGAGGTTCTGGCGGGGCTGGTGGTGTTCAACCTGTTCTCGGAACTTCTGGCCCGCGGCCCGCTGCTGATCTACGAGCATCGGGACCTGCTCAAGCGCACCATGTTCCCGGCCGAGGCGCTGGCCTGGATCGCGCTGCTGCGGGCGCTGACCTATGCCGGCATCAGCTACGGGGTCCTGTTGCTCGGCCAGGTCGCTTTCGGCGGCGGGCTGTCGTGGACGATCCTGCTGCTGCCCTTCATCCTGTTGCTGTTCTGCCTCAGCATGCTGGGCCTGCTGTGGATGCTGTCCACCATCGGCGCCTTCACATCGGACGTCAGCTTCCTGATCGTCACGATCCTGCCGATCATGATGTTCGCAACACCGGTGTTCTTCACCCTGTCGGACATCCCCCTCGATCCCAGGCTGATGGTGGCGATCAACCCGCTGGCGGGCTATGTGGAGATGGTGCGCGACGTCACGGTGCGCGGGC
>JAEWEX010000443.1 GCA_023389135.1 Pseudomonadota bacterium
CCGGCTCGCGGAGACGCCGCTGGTGGACATGCTGGTCGATCCGGGCGAGCCGATCCCCGCCTCCGCCTCGGCGGTCCACGGCATCGACGCGGCGGCGGTCGCCGGCGCGCCGGGGGCCGTCGCGGCCATCGCGCGGCTGGCGGGGGCGACCGGGCGGCGAACGGTGATCGGCCACACGGTGGGCTTCGACCTCGCCGTGATCGCTGGTGAGCTCGCCCGCGCCGGCGCCGCCGGGCCGTGGCGGCCGGCGCGCGTGCTGGACACGCGGATGCTGGCGGAGATCGCCGAGCCGACGCTGGCCGGCTTCTCGCTGGAGCAGCTCGCCGTATGGCTCGGCATCGAGGACGGCGAGCGCCACCGGGCGCTGGGCGATGCGCGGCTGACGGCTCGGGTGTTCCTGGCGCTGGCGCCGCGGCTGCGCGAGCGCGGCATCCGCACGCTGGCGGAGGCGGAGGCGGCCTGCCGGCGGCTCACCGCGGTGCTGGACCAGCACCACATGGCGGGCTGGGCGGAGGCGGTCACCTCGCCCGCGCAGGCCGACAGCGAGCGCACGCTGGGACGCATCGATCCCTACGCCTACCGCCACCGCGTGCGCGACCTGATGGCGCGCCCACCGGCCTTCATGCCCCCGCAGGCGACGCTCGCCGCGGTCATGGCCGAACTGGCGGCGCGCCGGATCAGCTCGGTGTTCGTGGACGCAGGAAACGGGGAAACCGGCATCCTGACCGAGCGCGACGCGCTGCGCGCCATCGCCGCCCGGGGCGCCGCCGCCCTCGATGAACCGGCTGCCGCGCTGATGAGCGCGCCACTACTGACGGTGCGCGACGACGCGTTCGTCTACCGCGCCATCGGCCGCATGGACCGCGCCCGCATCCGCCATCTCGGCGTGGTGGACGAGGCGGGCGCACTCATCGGCGCCCTGTCCATGCGCGACCTGCTGCGGCTGCGCGCGCAGGAGGCGGTCAATCTCGGCGACGCCATCGACGTCGCTGGCGACGTGCCGGCGCTCGGCCGCGCCTGGGCCATGCTGGCGTCGGTGGCGGCGAGCCTGACGCGGGAGGGGCTTTCGGGCCGCGACGTCGCCGCCGTCATCTCCCGCGAGCTCGGCGCCCTGACGCGCCGCGCAGCGCAGATGGCGGAGGCGGAGCTCGCCGACGAGGGAGCGGGGCCGCCGCCGCGCCCCTATGCCATGCTGATCCTCGGCTCGGCGGCGCGCGGCGAGAGCCTGCTCGCCATGGACCAGGACAACGCCATTGTGTTCGCCGACGGGCCGGACGACGACGCCGTGGATCCCTGGTTCGCGCGACTGGGCAGCCGGATCGCCGACATCCTCGACACCGTGGGCGTGCCCTACTGCAAGGGAGGGGTCATGGCCTCCGGCGCCGCCTGGCGCGGCTCGGTATCGGTGTGGCGGTCGCGGTCCGCCGAGTGGGTGCGCCGGTCGCGGCCGCAGGACCTGCTCAACGTCGACATATTCTTCGACCTCCGGCCGGTGCATGGCGACGCCGCCCTCGCCCGCGCCATCCTCGACGCCGCCCATGGCGAGGCGGCGGGTTCGATCGCCTTCGTCAAGCTGCTGGCGGAGGCCACTGCCGGGCGCGGTTCGGCCTTCACACTGCTCGGCGGCCTGCGCGAGGAGGACGGGCGGGTCGACCTGAAGCGCCACGGCCTGTTTCCCATCGTGTCGGCGGCGCGCTGCATCGCCATCCGCCACGGCATCCGCGACCGCGCCACCTCGGCGCGCCTGCAGGCCGCGGTCGCGCTCGGCCTGGGGTCGGAGGAGGACCTGTTCAGGCTCAACGCCGCCCATGGCGTGCTGGTGGACCGCGTGCTCGCCCAGCAGCTCCGGGACGTGGCGGAGGGCCGGCCGCCCGGCAACCGGATCGCCGCCGGCGCGCTGTCGCGCCGCGAACTCGCCGCGCTGAAAGAGGCGCTGCGGATCGCCTCGACCGCCGACGACGCGGCGCGCGAGCTGATCGCCGCGGGGGGCGGCTGACTGCTCACAGCAGTTGCGGGCCGCCGCGGTTTGGCGGAAGATTTGCGATGCGCGCCGCACACGGATTCTGCGGCGTAGCCCCCGGCGGACGACTGGCAGGAGCCTCCCATGCTCAAGGAATTCAGGGAATTCGCCCTCAAGGGCAACGTGATGGATCTCGCCATCGGCGTGATCATCGGCGCGGCGTTCAACAGCATCGTGTCGTCGCTGGTGGACGATATCTTCATGCCGATCGTGGGCTACGTGACGGGCGGCCTCGACTTCTCCAACTATTTCTTCCAGCTCGCCGGCGCCGACGCCATGACCTACGCCGCCGCCAAGGAGGCGGGCGCCACGGTGGGCTACGGCCAGTTCCTGACGGTCGCGATCAAGTTCGTCATCGTGGCCTGGGTGCTGTTCCTGGTGGTCAAGGCCATCAACCGCATGAAGCGCAAGGAAGAGGCCAAGCCCGCGCCGGTGGCCGAGACCCCGCAGGACGTGAAGCTTCTGACCGAGATCCGCGACCTCCTGGCGACCCGCGGACCGGCGTGACGCCGGCGCCGGCCGGGCCGCGAGGCTGAGACCGGAATTCTCCGGATCCTTGGGATCCGGACAGGGCGGTATTCCTTGGATCCCGGAGCGGCTTTGCCGTCCGGGATGACACCGGGGTCGCAGCGCTGGGCCCCATCCTGAGGAGCCGCCGTCAGGCGGCGTCTCGAAGGACGCAGGGCGGCACCCCTCTCAGGCCGGCTCCCGCAGCAGCGCCTCCAGATGCTCCAGCCGGTCGGCCTCGCGGGGCGGCTTGTCCCAACGGATGCGGGAGATGCGGGGGAACCGCATGGCGACGCCGGACTTGTGGCGCGTCGAGCGCGCCAGGCCCTCGAAGGCGACCTCCAGCACCAGCCCGTGGTCTGGCCCCCACGACACCACCCGCACCGGGCCGAAGCGGTCCGCGGTGTTGTTGCGCACGAAGCGGTCGATGCGGGTCATCTCCTCGTCGGTGAAGCCGAAATAGGCCTTGCCCACGGGCACCAGCGCCTCGCCCTCCGCGGTCCGCGTCCAGACGCCGAAGGTGTAGTCGGAATAGTAGGAC
>JAEWEX010000497.1 GCA_023389135.1 Pseudomonadota bacterium
TCCATGGGTTGAGCTTCGCCCGCGGCTGGAGCGAGGAGGAATTCGCCTCCCTGCTGTCCGATGCGGCCGTCATCGCCCATGTGGCGGTCGACCGGCCCGGGGCCGCGCCGGCGGGCATCGCCATCTCGCGCCTGGCCGGCGACGAAGCCGAGATCCTCTCGATCGCGCTGGACCCCGCATGGCGCCGCGGCGGCGGCGGCCATGCGCTGCTGGCCGCCCATCTCGCCGCGCTGGCCGGCCGCGGCGTCGGCCGGGTCATCCTGGAGGTCGACGAGGACAACCGCGCGGCTCTCGGCCTCTACCGTCGCTTCGGCTTCGAGAAGGTCGGCCTGCGCCCGGCCTATTACGCCCGCCCCGACGGCGAGCGCGGCAATGCGCTGGTGCTGGCGTCGCGGCTGAGGTAGGCGCCGCGGGCCTTCGCGCCCCCGCGCAACCATGGCAGGTGGACACCGGGCGCCCCCGGCACCTATAAGCGCCTCAGATTTCGCCCCGGTGGAGCCCCCGTGACGAGCCTCATGCCAGACCCGGACAACCCGGCCTCGCTCGAAGACCTGTGTGTCGCCAAGGGGATGCGCATGACCGACCAGCGCCGGGTGATCGCCCGGGTGCTGTCGTCGGCCGAGGACCATCCCGATGTGGAGGAGGTCTATCGCCGCGCATCCGCCGTCGACCCGCGCATCTCCATCTCCACCGTCTACCGCACGGTGAAGCTGTTCGAGGACAGCGGCATCCTCGCCCGCCACGATTTCCGCGACGGCCGCGCGCGCTACGAGCCGGTGCCCGACGAGCATCACGACCATCTGATCGACCTCAGGACCGGCAACGTGGTCGAATTCCGCGACGAGGAGATCGAGCGCCTTCAGGCCGAGATCGCCCGCAGGCTCGGCTTCAAGCTCGTGGACCACCGCCTGGAACTCTATGGCGTTCCCCTCAAGGACGGCGAGGGCTGAGGACCGTTTCATGCGGCTGCGCGCCGTCTGGGCCATCGCCGCACTGACGCCGGTGACCCTCATGGGCATCCCGGCGCAATGGCTGGCATTGAAGGCCGGGTCTTCGCTCGCATCCCGGATACCGGTCCTGTTCCACCGCTACGCCAACCGCGTGCTGGGCATCCGCCGCACCGTTGTGGGCGTCCCCGCGCCGGGCCGGCCGCTGCTGATCGCGGCCAACCACGTCTCCTGGCTGGACATCACGGTGCTGTCGGCCATCGCCCCGGTCTCTTTCGTGGCCAAGAGCGAGGTGGCGGGCTGGCCCCTGTTCGGCCTGTTCGCACGGCTGCAGCGCACCGTGTTCGTGGATCGCACGCGGCGCACCGCGACCCGCGCGGCGGCGGCGGAGATGGGCGAGCGCATGGGCGCGGGCGATGCCCTCGTCCTGTTCCCGGAGGGCACGTCCGACGACGGCAACCGGGTCTATCCGTTCCGCTCCGCCCTGCTGGGGGCCGCCCGCGACCTCGCGGCGCGCAACGGCGCGCCCGTGTTCGTGCAGCCCGCGGCCATCGTCTACACCGGGCTCCAGGGGCTGCCGCTCGGCCGCCGGGCCCGGCCTCGACTGGCCTGGTATGGCGACATGGAGCTGGGGCCGCACCTGCTGGAGGTGTTCGCGCAGGGCGCCATCGACGTGACCGTGGTGTTCGGCGAGCCCGAACGGCTCGACGCCGCCGGCGACCGCAAGGCGCTGGCCGCCCGGCTGGAGGCCGCCGTGCGCCGCACCGCCGCCGCCGTGCGCATGGGCCGCGCGCCGGCCGGCGAGGCGATTGCGGAGATGTCGCAATCCGCGGCTATTCTCAACGGCGGAAAATCGGTTTAGGTATCGGGTTTACGAGAGAGGTCCGGCCGCAACAGGCCGGTCGCCCCCGACAGGCATGAGCGAACCGCGCAAGCTCTACGTCCGATCCTACGGCTGCCAGATGAACGTCTATGACGCGCAGCGCATGGCCGATGCGCTGGCGCCGGAGGGATTCGTCGAGACCGCCGAGATGGCGGACGCCGACCTCATCGTCCTGAACACCTGCCACATCCGCGAGAAGGCGGCCGAGAAGGTCTATTCCGAGCTCGGCCGCGTGCGCGTCCTCAAGCAGGAGCGCGCGGCCCGCGGGCTCGACACCCGTGTGGCCGTTGCCGGCTGCGTCGCCCAGGCCGAGGGCGCCGAGATCCAGCGCCGCGCCGGCGTGGTCGATCTGGTCGTCGGGCCGCAAAGCTATCATCGCCTGCCGGAGCTGGTGCGCCGCGCCGATGCCGGGGCGCGCGTGGTCGACACCGAGTTCCCCGTCGAGGACAAGTTCGCGCGCCTGCCCATGCCCCGCGCCCGCGGCGTCGCGGCGTTCCTCACCGTGCAGGAGGGGTGCGACAAGTTCTGCTCGTTCTGCGTGGTGCCCTACACCCGCGGCGCCGAGCTGTCGCGGCCGGTGGCGGCCATCGTCGCCGAGGCGGAACGGCTCGCGGCGTCGGGCGTGCGCGAGCTGACGCTGCTCGGCCAGAACGTCAACGCCTATCACGGCGAGGGGCCGGCCGGGCAGGTCTGGGGTCTGGCGCGCCTGCTCGCCCGGCTGGCCGAGGTGCCGGGGATCGCGCGGCTGCGCTACACCACCAGCCACCCGCGCGACATGGATGACGACCTGATCGCCGCCCATCGCGACCTGCCGCAGCTGATGCCCTATCTGCACCTACCCATCCAGTCGGGGTCGGACCGCATCCTCGCCGCCATGAACCGCCGCCACCGGGCGGATGAGTATCTGCGGCTGATCGAGCGCGTGCGCGCGGTGCGCCCGGATCTCGCGGTCTCGGGCGATTTCATCGTCGGCTTCCCCGGCGAGACCGAGGCGGACTTCCAGGCGACGCTGGCCGTGGTGGAGGCCGTCGAATACGCCTCCGCCTTCTCCTTCAAGTACTCACCGCGGCCGGGGACGCCGGCCGCCGACATGGTGGACCAGGTGGCGGAACCGGTGAAGGCCGAGCGCCTCGCGCGCCTGCAGGAGCGGCTGGAGCACCACCGCCGGGCCTTCAACGAGGCCTGCATCGGCCGCACCATGGAGGTGCTGCTGGACCGCGAGGGCCGCCGGCCCGGCCAGCTCGCCGGGCGTTCGCCCTGGCTGCAGCCGGTGCAGATCGACGGCGAGGGCTTCGCCATCGGCGACATCGTCACCGCGCGCGCCACCGCGACCGGGACCAACAGCCTGTTCGCCGAGCCCGTCCGCGTGCCCGCCGGGGCCGACGCATGACCGCCCCGGCCCCGCCGCCGCTGGCCGCCGGCGCGTGGATGCCCTCCGGCGCCGAGCCGGAGACCGGCGAGATCGTCGTGTCGTTCGAGGACAACCGCACCGCCAGCGCGCTCTATGGCAGCCACGACCAGAACCTGGCGTTCCTGGAGCGCCGGCTGGGGGTGGAGACCACGCCGCGGGGCAATTTGCTGGCGATCCGCGGGCCCCGGGCCGCCTGCGAGCAGGCGCGGCAGGTGCTGGAGGGCCTGACCACGAGGGCGCGGCGCGGCGAGCAGGTGAGCCTGGGCGACATCGACGGCGCCATCCGGCTGTCCGCCGCGCAGGGCACCCTGTTCCCGGCGGAGGGCGAGCCCAGGCCGGTGTTCGCCCAGATCACCACGCGCAAGAAGACCGTGTCCGCGCGCACCCACGCCCAGGACGCCTATATCCGTGCGCTGGAGCGCCACGAGCTGGTGTTCGGCATCGGCCCCGCCGGCACCGGCAAGACCTATCTCGCCGTCGCCCACGCCGCCATGCTGCTGGAGCGCGGCGCGGTGGACAAGATCGTGCTGTCGCGGCCGGCGGTGGAGGCGGGCGAGCGGCTCGGCTTCCTGCCGGGGGACATGCGCGAGAAGATCGATCCGTATCTGCGCCCGCTCTACGACGCGCTCTACGACGTCATGCCGCCCGAGCGGGTCGAGCGCGGCCTGCAGGCCGGCATCATCGAGATCGCGCCGCTGGCCTTCATGCGCGGACGCACCCTCGCCAACGCGGCGGTGATCCTGGACGAGGCCCAGAACACCACGACCATGCAGATGAAGATGTTCCTGACGAGGCTCGGCGAGCACTCGCGCATGATCGTCACCGGCGACCCGACCCAGATCGACCTGCCCGGCGGCCAGATGTCGGGCCTGATCCAGGCCATCGAGATCCTGCGCGACGTGGAGGGCATCTCGATCGCCCGCTTCACCGACGCGGACGTGGTGCGCCACGAGCTGGTCGCGCGCATCGTGCGCGCCTACGAATCCGGCGCGCCGTCGCGGGGCCCGATGCCGTGATGCCGCCCGCCGCCCTTCCCCCCGTGGTGGTGGACGTGGCCGTCGAGGCCCGCGGCTGGCGCGACGGCGTGCCCCGGGTGCGCGAGCGCGTGCTGGCGGCCGTGGCCGCGGCCTTCCAGGCGGCCGCGCTGGTCGCGCGCCCCGACGCCGAGATATCGGTTGTGCTCGCCTCCGACGACACCGTGCGCGCGCTCAACCGGGATTTCCGCCACAAGGCCGCCGCCACCAACGTGCTGTCGTTCCCGGCGGTCGAGCCGGACGAGACCGCCACCGCTCCGCTGCTGGGCGACATCGTCCTGGCGCTCGAGACCACGCAGCGCGAAGCCGCCGACGAGGCAAAGCCGCTGGAGCATCACCTCTCCCACCTCGTGGTGCACGGGGTGTTGCACCTGTTCGGCTTCGACCACATCTGCGATGAGGACGCCGAACGGATGGAATCGCTCGAGCGTGCGGCGCTGGCCAGCCTCGGCATACCCGATCCCTACGCCGCCGAAACCACCCACTGAAGGAACCATGCCCGACACCTCCGAAGGCTCGAGTACCACCTCCCGGCAGCCGGCGTCCGCGACGCCGACGCTGCTGGGCCGCCTGCGCGCCCTGGTGACGCGCCGCGGCGTTTCCTCGATCCGCGCCGATCTCGCCGACGCGCTGGCCGGCGATCCGGCAGACGCCCGCGACTTCCTGCCCGAAGAGCGGGCGATGCTGAGGAACATCCTCGAGCTGCGCGGCCTCAGGGTCGAGGATGTCATGGTGCCGCGCGCCGACATCGTCGCCGTGGCCTCCGGCGTGTCGCTGGCGGATCTGCTCACCGTGTTCCGCACCGCCGAGCATTCCCGCCTGCCGGTCTATGGCGAGACGCTGGACGAGCCGCTGGGCATCGTCCACATCAAGGATGTGCTCGGCCACATCACCGCCCGCGCCGCCGCAGGCAACGGCCGCCGCCGCAACAATGACGGGATCGACCTCGCCCGGGTCGATCTCGGCCAGACGCTGGCGACCCTGAAGATCCTCCGGCCGGTCCTCTACGTGCCGCCCTCCATGACCGCCATCGACCTGCTCGCCCAGATGCAGGCGACCCGCAAGCACCTCGCCCTCGTCATCGACGAGTATGGCGGCACCGACGGCCTCGTCACCATCGAGGACCTGGTGGAGATGGTGGTGGGCGATATCGAGGACGAGCACGACGAGGACGACGTCCCCATGATCAAGCAGGCGGGCGACGACAGCTTCGTCGCCGACGCCCGCATCCCGCTCGACGAACTGGCGGAGGCCATCGGCATCGACCTGTCCGCGGCCGAGGCGGCCGAGGACGTGGACACGCTGGGCGGCCTGCTGTTCACCCTCGCCGGCCGGGTGCCCGTGCGCGGCGAGATCGTCGCCGGGCCTCAGGATCTCGAATTCGAGGTGCTGGACGCCGATCCGAGGCGGGTCAAGCGCGTCAAGCTGAGCCGGCGCAAGCCGGCCGCCAGGCCCGCCCGTGCGGCCCGCAAGGCGGCCGAGCCCATGCCGGGGCCTGTTCCGGAGGTCGCCGTCGAGCCGGCCGAGGCGCTGCCGGATCTCGCGCCGCCGCCGGGCCAAGACGGCGGTCGATGACGTCGCTGGCGGTCCACGCACGCGACCGCATCGTGCTGGCATGGGGTCTGCGCCGCACCCTGATCGCGCTGGCGGCCGGGGCGGTGTCGGCGCTGGCCATGCCGCCCTTCGGCGCGTTCCCGGTCCTGTGGCTCACCCTGCCGGTGCTGGTCTGGCTGCTGGACGGGGCGGGGGCGGCGGGCTCGCCCGCCGCCGCCGTTCGCTCCGCCGCATGGGTCGGCTGGTGCTTCGGTTTCGGCTATTTCCTCGCCGGGCTGTGGTGGATCGGGGCGGCCTTCCTGGTGGATGCCGAGGCTCATGCCTGGCTGCTGCCCGTGGCCGTGGCCGGGCTCCCGGCGGGGCTGGCATTGTTCCACGCCGCCGGCCTCGCGCTGGCGCGGCTGGTGTGGTCGCCGGGGCCCCTGCGGCTCGCGGCGCTGGCGTCGGGCCTGGGGCTCGCGGAACTCGCCCGCGGCCATGTCCTCACGGGCTTTCCCTGGAACAGCATCGGTTATGCGCTGGCCGACAATCCCTGGCTCGGCCAGGCGGCGTCGATCGTCGGCATGGAGGGCCTGACGCCGGTGGCGATCCTCGTCTTCGCGGCCCCGGCCGCGCTGGCGGACGGACGCGGCGGGTGGCGGCCTGTGCTCGCCGCCGCGGCCATGCTGTGCCTGCTCGCGGGCTTCGGCGGCTGGCGGCTGGCGGTCCATCCGCCCGCGTTCCGCGAGGACGTCACCGTGCGGGTGCTGCAGCCCAATGTGCCGCAGGACGAGAAATTCCGCGGCAGCGCGGGGCCGGCGATCCTGGAGCGCTATCTGACCCTGTCCGACGTCGCGACCGGACCCGACAGCGCCGGCATGGCGGATGCCGACATCCTGGTGTGGCCGGAATCCGCGTTCCCCTTCCTCCTGGAGCGTTCGCCGGAGGCGCTGGCGCGCATCGCGGAGGCGGTGCCGGAGGGCACCGTGCTGGTC
>JAEWEX010000003.1 GCA_023389135.1 Pseudomonadota bacterium
CTGCGCCGCGGCGTGCTGCGCAGCCGGCGCTATGTGTGGCGCCCCGCGCTGGAGACCGGGACCCGTTGCCCGGCCCCGGCGCTCATGACCTTTGCGGGCAATTGATCCGCCGAAACCCGCGCCGGGCGGTTGATCGCGGCCGCTGAAGCGCTATACGAACGTGAGGCCGCACGCCGCCCGGGCGCGCGGCCTCATCGTTCCGCTTCCAGCCTGGCGCCTTCTTGTTCCGTCTCGCCCATGTCACCGATGCCCATCTGGGGCCGCTGCCGCGTCCCCGGTGGCGTGAACTCGCAAGCAAGCGGGTGCTGGGCTACGTCAACTGGCGGCTGAACCGCGGCGGCCGCCACGCCGACGGCGTGGTGGACGAACTGGTCGAGGACATGGCCCGCCATGAGCCGGACCACATCGCCGTCACCGGCGACCTCGTCAACATCGCGATGCCGCACGAGTTCGAGACGGCGCTGGCGTTTCTCGAGCTGATGGGCCCCGACGACAGGGTCTCCTTCGTCCCCGGCAACCATGACGCCTATGTGCGCGCGACTGCGAGCCACCCGCAGCGCATCTGGGGCCACTATATGACGGGCGACGGGGAGGAAGGTCCGACCTTTCCCTATGTCCGCCGCCGCGGACCCATAGCGCTTGTGGGAGTGTCGTCCGCGATCCCGACGGCGCCGTTCTCGGCCTCCGGTCGCCTCGGCCCCGAGCAGTGCCGGAGGCTGGAGGACACCCTCGCCGCGCTGACGTCGGAAGGGCTGTTCCGCATCGTGATGATCCACCACCCGCCCACCGCCTACGAGCAGGCCCGCGTCCGCCGGCTGATCGACGTGCGGCAGGTGTCCGACGCCATCGCCCGCGGCGGCGCCGAGCTGGTGATCCACGGCCACGAGCACCTGTTCCAGAAGACCGAGATCTACGCCGGGGGGGCGCGCATCCCCGTGCTGGGCGCGCCGTCCTGCACCCGCGGCTACGGCAAGCGGCGCTCCGGCGGCGGCTATCTGGTCTACGAGGTCGACGGCGAGGCCGGGGCCTGGACCTGCAATGCGCTGCTGCGCACCCCCCGCCGCAGCGGCGGCTATGAGACCTCCTGGTCGGAGACGCTCTAGCGACCGTCCCGCGCGGCCCCCTCCAGCGCGCGCACCGCCATGGTTCCGAAGATCAGCGCCCAGGCGCCGCCCACCAGCCAGCCGGCCACCACGTCGGTCGGCCAGTGCACCCCGAGATAGAGCCGGCTGAGCCCGACCGCGACCGCGACCGCGGTGGCGGCGCCCAGCAGCACCGCCTTCTCCGCGGCCCGCCGGCCGGCCCCCGCCACGGCGGCCAGCGTCAGGTAGACCGCGGTCGACAACAGCGCATGGCTGGAGGGAAAGCTGCGCGAGAACACAGCCGCCCCGTGGGGCACGAGGTCCGGCCGCGGTCGGTCGAAGCCCCATTTCAGCGCATAGCTGAGCACGAACGCGCCGGCGACCGCGCCGAGCGCCACCGCCGCGGCGCGCGGCCGGCGTGCCGCCGCCAGCAGCGCGGCGGCCACCAGCGTCGCCATGATCAGCACGGTGTTGCTGCCGAGCGCGGTGACGTCGCGCACCGCCTCCGGCAGCCAGCCGGGACCGAGCGCCTGCGCCGGATCGCCCACGGAGCGGAAGGCGAGCAGCAGCGCCTCGTCGACCGCCCCGCTGAGGCCCGACGACACAGCAAGCGCAACGCCGACCGAGAGCGCCACCAGGCCAGCGATGATGGCCGGCCGGCGGCCGGAGGACAGGATTGGGGATGAAGCCGGCATCAGACGAATTCCACGCCCATCTCGGTGGCCGTGCGCCAGCGCACCACGCAGTCATGGCTCTTTCCGTCGTCGAACCGCAGCTCGAACGCGTCCGGGACGGCGTCGGTGCGCTCCATCTGGACGCGGGCGCCGCCCTCCGAGAGGTTGCGGATGCGGCAGTCGACGGTGGACGCCTTGTTGTTGAACACCACCCGCGCGCCTTTCAGCGTGCGCAGCCGCGCGGACCGGCGCTTGTCGTCGTCCATGGGTGACCCCCCGGGTTCGTGCCGCGTGCGTGTCGGACCTCGTCGCCCGACCTACGCATCAAACGCCGGAGAGGCAACCTCCGGGCGGCCGCGCGCCTCAGGGAGCGAATGACGACCCCGTGATCCACAGCCAGCCGAAGGCGAGGATCGCCCCCGCGCCGACGGCGGCGCCGAGCGCAAAGGCGGCGAACACCGCGGCGCTGACGCCGCGCGGCAGCGTACGCTCGGGCACGTGCACCACGATCTTGCCCCGGGCGGGGATGTCGGCGATGGCGAGGTCGCCCGCAGCCAGCGCGCGCTCGCGCTCCACGAGCCGGCGCGCCACGTAGTCGGTGACGGCGGCCGCCACCTCGTCCATGTCCTGCGTCTCGGCCAGCACCACGGGACCGAGCCGGGTGTCCTGGATGAAGCGGAAGGTTCGCTTGTCACGGCCGAGTTCGACGAAACCGACCATGTCCACGAACAGACGCGCCGGGTCCCCGGGCGCGACGCCGAGATCGAACAGCTCCACATGGGAAGGCACCTGCGCCACCACCGGCTCGATGCGCTCCTTCAGCAGGTCGAGACGGGTGAGCTCCGCGGTGCGCAGGTCGACCACCACGGAGGAACGCTCGGCCGCCTCCGCCCTCGCGCGCCGAAGCGCGTCGCGGAGCGCAGGGACCGGTCTCGTGCCATCCGCGCGCGGCTCGGTTGCCATGATGGTTACTCTTTCGTTAAGGGCCGCCGATCCTAGCCCGGAGCGGGGGCCGGCGCATAGAGGCGCGGCGCCCGTCCCGGCCTTGACACCTGGCCACGGCGGACGGACGGTCCCGCGATCGCTTTCGGAGGCTCTGTCATGACCGATCTGCCGCCGGCCGCCCTGCGCGTGGCCGACGCCGCCCGCGACCTGGGCCTCGACGTGGAGGTCCGCGTCATGCCGGCCTCAACCCGGACGGCGGCGGATGCCGCGGCCGCCTGCGGCACCACCGTGGCGCAGATCGTCAAGAGCCTGGTGTTCGCCGGCGCCGGGACCGGCAAGCCTTACCTTCTGCTGGTCTCCGGCCCCAACCGGGTCGACGAGGCCGGCGCCGCGGAGACCATCGGCGAGCCGCTGGCGCGCATGGAGGCACGGTCCGTGCGCGACGTGACGGGCTTTGCCATCGGCGGCATCCCCCCGCTCGGCCATGCGACCCCCATGGCGACCTACATCGACCAGGACCTGCTGGGCTTTGCGGAGGTCTGGGCGGCGGCGGGCACGCCGAGCGCGGTGTTCCGCATCGATCCCGCGCGCCTGCGCGACGCGGTCGGCGCGATCCCCATCCGGATGGGCTGATGGGCTACAGGGACAATCCCTCCGACGGTCTCCTGGAGCGCCGGCTGTGGAAGATCGGCTATGCCGTGGTGTTCGTCCTCGTCGGCCTCGGCGCCGCCCGCCAGCTCTGGAAGCTCCTCGGCTGATCAGATGATCGCCCGGCGCACCCTCGCCGACACCCATTCCGACAGCACGACGGTGACGAGGATCACCGCGAACAGCACCGTGACCTCCGACCACGCCAGCCGGCTCAGCGAGGACTGGAGCTGGACGCCGATGCCGCCGGCGCCGACCAGGCCGAGGATGGTCGATTCGCGGATGTTGATGTCCCAGCGGAACACCGAGATGCCGGCGAATGTCGGCAGCACCTGCGGCACGATGGCGTAGTCCATGACCTGCCAGCGCGACGCGCCGGTGGCCGACACCGCCTCCACCTGCGCCTCGTCGATCTCCTCGATCGCCTCGTAGAGCAGCTTCCCGATGAAGCCGATGGACCTGAGCGCGATGGACAGGATGCCGGCCAGCAGCCCCGGACCGATGATGGCGACCAGCAGCAGCGCCCAGATCAGCGAGTTGATGGAGCGCGAGCCGACGATGACGAACAGCGCCAGCGGTCGCACGAAGGCGGCGCTGGGCGTGGTGTTGCGCGCCGCCAGGAAGGCAACGGGCACGGCCAGGACGATGCCGAGCAGCGTGCCCAGCGTCGCGATGTTGAGCGTGTCCCATATCGGAAGCCACAGCCGGTCGAGATAGCTCCAGCGCGGCGGCCACGCCCGCCCGAGAAGATCGGCCGCCTGGCGCGGCGCGTCCTCCACGAACAGCCAGATGGTGTTGCGGTTCATCACCTCCCAGCAGACGACGAACAGCGCCACCAGCGCCAGCCAGCCGGCCCAGATCGCCCATTGCCGTGCGGTGGTGCGGCGCGTCCAGACCGGGCGGCCGTCGAGGGTCGCGACCGGCATCACTGCACCCATCTGCGGATGTGGCTGGAGGAATATTCCGCCAGCATCACGATGACGATGATCATGATCAGGATCGCGCCAGCGCTGTCGTACTCGTAGCGCTCCATGGCGGTGTTGAGGGTGGCGCCGATGCCGCCGGCGCCGACGATGCCGATCACGGCGCTCTCGCGGAAATTGATGTCGAGCCGGTAGAGCGACAGTCCGATCAGCCGCGGCATGACCTGCGGCTGGATGCCGTAATTGATCACCTGCCACCAGCCTGCGCCGGTGGCGCGCATGGCTTCCGCCTGCGCCTCGTCGATGTCCTCGATGTCCTCGGCGAGCAGCTTGGAGAGGAAGCCGATGGTGGCGAAGGTCAGCGTCAGGAAGCCCGCGAACGGCCCGAAGCCGAACATCGCCACGAACAGGATGGCGATGATGATCTCCTGGAACGAGCGCGACACCGCGATGATCGCGCGGCACACCGCATAGACCGGCAGCGGCGCGATGTTGCGCGCCGCGCCGATGCCGATTGGCACCGAGATGGCCACGCCGACCACAGTGGAGGTCACCGTCATGGTGAGGCTCTCCACCATGCCCTGCCAGATGTCGCGGGAGCGGGTGACGAAATCTGGGACGAGGAAGCCCTGGACGAAGCGTGCGCCCCGGTCGAGCCCCTCCCACACCCGCAGCCAGTTCACGTCCACGGTGGAGATCGCGGCGGCCAGATAGACCAGCGCGCCGCCATAGACCGCCCAGCGCAGCGGGCGGCTCGCGATCAGCGGCGGCCGGCGCCAGCGGCGGCCGGCGGCCATGGCCGGGGCGCTCATGCGAGGCCGGCCATGCGTTCCTGCCGCGCGGTCTCGAACGCGGCGACCTCGGCTGCGTCGTCGGCCTCCTCGTCGGCGGCGTTGCGCATCTGGTTCCAGTCCTCCTCGCCGTAGATCTCGGTCAGCGCCGCATTGTCGAGATCGGACGGCGGGCCGTCGAACACCACCTCGCCTGCGCGCAGCCCGACGATGCGGTCGACGAACATCTGGGCGAGCAGCACGTCGTGGATGTTGATGATGGCCGGCAGGTTGCGCTCGCGGCAGATCTCCTGGATCAGCCGCATGATCTGCCGCGAGGTCTTGGGATCCAGCGAGGCGGTCGGCTCGTCGATCAGCAGCAGCTCCGGATCCTGCTCCAGCGCGCGCGCGATGCCGACTCGCTGGCGCTGGCCGCCGGACAGGGCGTCGGCGCGCTTGTCGGCATGCTCCGTGAGCCCGACCCGGTCCAGCAGCGCGAACGCCTTGTCGACGTCGGCCTGCGGGAACCTCCTGAGGTATGACCGCCAGAACGGCACGTAGCCGAGCCGGCCCGACAGCACGTTCTCCATCACGCTGAGACGCTCCACCAGCGCGTATTCCTGGAAGATCATGCCGATCCGGCGGCGCACGCGGCGCAGCTCGGTCCCGCCGACGCCGGTGATCTCGCGCTCGTTGAGAAACACCTTGCCGCCGGTGGGCTCCACCAGCCGGTTGACGCAGCGGATCAGCGTCGACTTTCCGGCCCCGGACGGGCCGATCAGCCCCAGGACCTGTCCTGCCGGCACCTCGAACGAAACGCCCTTCAGCGCCCGGTCGCCGGTCTTGTACTG
>JAEWEX010000493.1 GCA_023389135.1 Pseudomonadota bacterium
CGTAAAGCCCCGCGATCGAAGGCAGTCCGCGCTCGGAATTGCGCGGAAAGACGGTCACGAGCTTGACTCCCATCAGGCCGCCAGGCCGCCAGGCCGGCATGATCAGCAGGGTTTCGCCCGCCGGCCCGACATGATGATGCTGGCGCACCGGGGTCTCGCAGCCCGAGGCGAACATGTCGCGCAGCGCGCCGATCAGTTCCGGCCAGGGCAAGCTGGTGCGAACAAGGTCGGCATCGAAAGTCAGCATCCGGTCACTCGCGTATCTGGAGAATTTCGTATAGGAATATTCGACGCATCATCGGGAATCGGAGTCAAGCATGGCTTCGCCTGCCGGAGGCACGACGTGAACATTTCCGAACCGCGGAGCCCACGCGGCGGGCGCGAGATCGATCTCGG
Organism: Pseudomonadota bacterium; assembly: GCA_023389135.1. Lineage (GTDB taxonomy): Bacteria > Pseudomonadota > Alphaproteobacteria > Rhizobiales > Methylopilaceae > Agaricicola. The sequence continues at coordinate 397 of JAEWEX010000493.1, forward strand.
CGCGCGCGTCCGCGCGCTCCGCAACCGGGCTGGCTTGACGAGCAAGGAGGTGGCGGCACGCTCGGGCCTGTCGCCCTCTTCCATCTCCAAGATCGAGAACAACCTGCTCTCCCCGACCTACGAGAACATCATCAAGCTGGCGCGCGGACTGGACGTCGACATCGCCGAGCTGTTTTCCGATCCAGCGCGATCGACGCCGTTCGGACGGCGCTCCATCACCCGCAAAGGCGGGGGAAAATTCTTCCGGACTGCGCAATACGACTACGAAATGCTGTGCACGGATCTCGTCGCAAAGAAAATCCTGCCGCTCAAGGCGCGGATCAAGGCGCGCAGCATCCGCGATTTCGGGGGGCTCATCCGCCATGACGGCGAGGAGTTGCTGCTGGTGCTGTCCGGCGCGGTGGAACTCCACACGGAATTCTACGAGCCGGTGATGCTCCAGGCCGGCGACTGCGCCTATTTCGACAGCACCATGGGCCATGTCTGCGTCGCCCACGGCCTCGAGGACGCCGAGGTGTTCTGGGTCTGCACCAACATCGACATGGCGCTGGCCGTGCCTGCGCCGGCCTGACGCGGCCGGTTGCGCTGCAATTCAGTTTCGTATACGAATTTTATTGCGACAGACAGAAACCGGCGGATCGATGGGGCCATCCAGTGCCGCGACCGCGACAGAGGACAGCGCGATGAACGATCAGGACATGAGCCGCCGGACACTGTTCGGCATCGGCACCGCGGGCGGCGCGGCCCTGCTGACCGCAGGCGTCGCCGCAGCGCCCGCAGCCGCGCAGACCGCCCCCGAGGCCGCGGGCGGCACGCTTCAGGAAATCCGCGGCCGCGGGGAGTTGCGCATCGGCGTCGCGCCGGGCGAGCCCTGGTTCTTCAAGGACCAGCGTTCGGGGGAATGGCACGGCATCGGCTGGGGCGTCGGCGTCGCGCTGGCCGAACAGCTCGGCGTCAAGGCGGCGCCGGTGGAAACCACCTGGGGCAACGCGGTCGCCGGCCTCCAGGCAGGGCAGTTCGACGTCATGTTCGTGCTCGACGCCACGCCGCAACGGGCGCTGGCCGTCGACTTCCCGGTGCAGCCGATGTTCTACTACGCACAGGGCATCCTGGTCCGCGACGACCTCGAGGTCTCCGCCTGGGAGGAACTGAACAAGCCCGACATCCGCGTCGGCGTGATCCTGGGCACGGCGCCCGACCGCGACGTCACCGCGCGGCTGCCCAATGCGCAGATCGAGCGCTTCCCCAATGGCGACGAAACGGCGGCCGCCTTCCAGGCGGGGCGCGTCGACGCGATCTCGCTGTTCCATCCGGCGCTGGTGATGCTTCGCAACCGCGTGCGCCGCGGTAAGGTGCTGCTGCCGACCCCGATCAAGCAGTCGACCACCAGCGCAGGCGTGCGCCGCACCGAGGACAAGTCCTGGCGCGACTGGCTCGGCCTCGCCCTCGCCTACATGTACACGTCCGGCGAGACGCAGCGGATCTACGAGGAGTTCCTCACCTTCCGCGGCATCGAGCCGGCCGACGCCCCGCCGGTGATGCGCGAGATGTGGGCGGGCGGCAACTAGCCGCCCCAACCCTACCCGCGCTGCGGCGATGAACTACGACTGGGACTTCTCGCCGGTCTGGCGCAATGCCGGCTTCCTGCTGGAGGGGCTCGCCAACACGGTGTGGCTCTCGGCCTGCGCGATCTCGCTCGGCCTCCTCATCGGGCTCGGGCTCGCCATGCTCAGGCTGTCGCCAGTGCGGCTCGTCTCCGGGCTCGCCATGGCGTTCATCGAGTTCTACCGCAACACGCCGCCGCTGGTTCATTTCTTCTGGTACTTCTACGGCCTGCCCATCGCCATCGGCGTCAGCATGAGCCCGTTCCTGGCGGCGCTGCTGGCGCTGTCGATCCAGTCCGGAGCGTTCTTCGCCGAGGCGTTCCGCGGCGGCATCGTCTCCATCGAGCGCGGCCAGTGGGAAGCCGGCCGGGCGCTCGGCATGACGCAGGGCCGGCTGATGCGCCGCATCATCCTGCCGCAGGCGGTCCGCCGCACCATTCCGCCGCTGATGGAGCGCTCCTTCGAGCTCGTGAAGACCACCGCGCTCGCGGCGACGCTGGCCTATGGCGAACTGCTCTACAACGCCATGGTGGTGACCTCGCAGAGCTTTCGCCCGCTTGAGACCTATACGGCGGTGGCCGTACTGTTCTTCTCGCTCCTGTTCTGCGCCAGCCTCGCCATGCGCGCGGTCGAGGCGCGGCTCGCCCGCGGGCAGCGGTAGGCCATGGCCTACGATTTCGCCTTCGAGGTGGTGTTTCAGGACATCGACCTGCTGCTGCGCGGCGTCGGGCTGACGGTGGCGCTGTGGGCGCTGGCATTCGCCTTCGCGCTGGTGGCCGGCCTGTTCCTCGGCATCGCCCGGGGCTCACCGCGGCGCTGGCTCAACTGGCCGGCGACGGCCTATATCGAGGTGTTCCGCAACACGCCGGTGCTGGTCCAGCTGGTCTGGTTCTATTACGCGTTCCCGGTGCTGACCGGCATCCAGATGTCGCCTTTCACCGCGGCGGCGCTGGGCCTCAGCCTCAACACCTCGGCCTATTGCGCCGAGATCTACCGTGGCGGGCTGCAGTCCATCCTGCGCGGCCAGTGGGAGGCGGGCACCGCGCTCGGCATGACCTATGGCCGGGTCATGCGCCGCATCGTGCTGCCGCAAGCGGTGCGCCGGATGATCCCGGCCTTCACCAACCGTGCAGTGGAACTGGCGAAGATGACGTCGATCGCCTCGGTGCTGGCCGTCCACGAGCTGATGTACGAGGCGCGGCTGCTCAGCACCCAGAGCTACCTGCCGCTGGAGACCTTCACCGTCGTCGCGGTCATCTACTTCCTGCTGATCTATCCCGGAACGCTCGCAGCCTATGCGCTCGAGCGCCGCTACGCCGCGAGGGCCTGATGGAGAACCCGGCCGAGGACCTGATCCTCCAGGTGAAGGGCCTGCGCAAGAGCTTCGGCCCCCTGGAGGTGCTGCGCGGCATCGATCTCGACGTCAAGCAGGGGGAACGCATCGCCATCCTGGGCTCCAGCGGCTCTGGGAAGAGCACGCTGCTGCGCTGCCTCAACTTCATGGAGACGCCGACCGGGGGTCGCATCTCCTTCGAGGGCCGGGAACTGGGCCGCCCAGGCCGCAATGGCGCGATCCGTTACGACGAGAAGACGCTGTGCCGACTGCGGGCTCGCGTCGGCATGATCTTCCAGCAGTTCAACCTGTTTCCGCACATGACGGTGATCGAGAACGTCATGGAGGGACCGCTGTCCGTCCTCGGCCGCAGCAACGCGCAGGCCCGGGAGACCGCTCAGGGCTACCTCGCCCGCGTGGGTCTCGCCGACAAGGCCGACCAATATCCCTCCCGCCTCTCCGGCGGGCAGCAGCAGCGCGTGGCGATCGCCCGGGCGCTCGCCATGGAACCGGAGATGCTGCTGTTCGACGAGCCGACCTCGTCGCTCGACCCGGAACTGGTCGGCGAGGTGCTCGCCACCATTCTTGACCTGTCGAAGGAGGGCCGCACAATGCTGCTGGTCACCCACGAGCTCGGCTTCGCCTATCACTTCGCGACCCGGGTGCTGTTCCTCCACGACGGCGTGATCCACGAGCAGGGCACACCGGACGAGGTGCTGAAGAGCCCGCGGCAGGAGCGCACCCGCAGCTTCCTGGAAAAATTCACCTCCTTCCGCTTCTGACATCACAGGGGGCCATCATGGCTGCGACTGAAATCAAGGGCGCGCAGACACCGGCCGATGATCCCCGCAACGAGGATGTGCTCATCTGGCTGAATGGCCGGCTCGTGAAGCGCGCCGAGGCGCTTGTCTCCATATTCGACGCAGGCTTCGGCCTCGGCGACGGCGTGTGGGAAGGCATCCGGCTGGTGGAGGGCCGGCTGGTGCTGGTCGACGAGCACCTGCGGCGCCTCTACGACGGCGCCCGCACTATCGCCATCGACATCGGAATGACGTCGGCCGAGATGCGTGGCGCGCTGGAGGACACGGTCGCCGCCAACGGCATGTCCGACGGCGTCCACATCCGGCTGATGGTGACGCGTGGCGAGAAGCGGACCGTGCATCAGGACCCGCGCAACGCGCTGGGACGGGCGACGGTGGCCATCGTCGCCGAGCACAAAGTGCCGGATCCCGAGGTGAAGCGCCGCGGCCTGACGCTCGCCACCTCCACCTTCCGCTGCAGCGGACCTGACGTCTTCGACCTGAGGCTCAACTCCCATAGCCGGCTCAACCTGATCCAAGCGCTGCTCCAGGCGATTTCGGCCGGCGCCCACGAGGCGCTGATGCTCGATCCCGCGGGCTTCGTGTCGAGCTGCAACTCCACCAACTTCTTCATCGTGCGCGACGGCCGCGTGCTCACCTCGACCGGTCGCTTCTGCTTCAAGGGCATCACGCGCGCGAAGACGATCCAGCTCTGCGCAGACAATGGGGTGAGCTGTACCGAGACCGACGTCACGCTGGCCGAGGCGTACTCGGCAGATGAGGCGTTCGTCACCGGCACCTTCGGTGGGCTGACCCCGGTGTCGTACATCGACGGCCGCCAGATCGGCAGCGGGGCGCGTCCGGTCACCGGACGGCTGTCGGCGCTCTACGACACGATGGTCCGGCGGGGATGACCGAGGCTGCGCCGGACAGCCTGACGCTGCGGATCGCGCGGTTCGCCGCCAGGCTGACGCTGGAGGACATCCCGGATGAAGTCCGCGAGAAGGCGAAATTGCACATCCTGGATACGGTCGGCTGCGGCATCGCCGGCGCATCCTCCGATCTCGCGCGCCGACTGATCGACTTCGTCGCCACGGAACACGGCGCCGGGACGATCCCGGTCCTGGGGTCCGCACGAAGCTTCGGCCCAGCGGCCGCCGCCTTCGCCAATGCCGCAGCCATGAACGCGCTCGACTTCGACGACGGTTTCGAGATCGACGGAAAGGGCATGGGCCATCCGGGTGCGACCATCGTCGCAGCCGCGCTGTCGGCCTGCCGGCCGCGGACGACGGGAGGCGACCTGCTGCGGGGCGTGATTGCCGGCTATGAGGTAAACAACCGGCTGATCCTGGCCATGCAGCCGAGCCATGAGCGGTTTCGCGAGGTCTATGGCGTATGCCAGCACCAGACCATCGGGGCCGCCGTCGCCCACGGAGTCACGCTGGGTCTCGATTCCGCACGGGTGGAGAACGCCATCGGCTTTGCGGCAACCCTTGCCAGCGTTCCCAGCCTGAGGAAATACAACTGGCAGTCGCGGCCGCTGGTGGACTTCAAGGATTTCAACGCGCCGGCGGCAGAGGCCGGCGTGCGGGCGGTGCAGCTCGATGCGCTGGGCCTCGCCGGCGCGCGCGACGTGCTGGACGGAGCTTCGGGCTACTGGCGGATGGCGGGTTCGGACAGGTTCGACCCGGCTGCATTGACCGACGGGCTGGGCGCCGACTGGCTGATCCTGCGCAGCAGCATCAAGCCCTATCCAGCCTGTCGCTGGATGCATGCGGCGATGGAGGCGTTCGAGACGCTGACGCGCCGCCATGCGCTGCAGCCGCGAGAGATCGAGCGCGTCGTCGTCCACACCTCGGCGGGCCTGGCGCGAGACTTCATGGACCATGCCCCCGCCACCATGGTCGATGCCCAGTTCAGCCTGCCCTTCTGTCTCGCGGCGCTAGCGCTCGGCGTATCGCCCGCGTCGCGCTGGTATGAGAACCGGACGCTGCGCCGCAATGACATGCTCGCCTTCGCCCGGAAGGTCGCGGCCGAGATCGACGACGAGGTGGACGCCGCCATGAGCGGCCCGCGGCGTCGCCCCGCCGGCCGCGTCAGCATCCTCGCACGGGGCGAACGCTTCGGGTCCAGCCTGATCGCACATCCCAGGGGCGGCTTCGAACGCCCCGTATCGTCAGCGGAAATCCGTGAGAAGTTCATGGCCAACGCCGCGCCGGTGCTCGGCCAGACCGCGACGCACGGCCTGGTCGCCGCGATCGGACGGCTGGAACGGACGGCCCGGGCCTCGGCGGTATTCGCGGTCGATCCCAAACCCTGAACGTCCTTCGGCAGGAGGGGGATCCGTGATGACCTGAGACCCTGAACTTCCTCCAGATTTGGGTAGAGTCCGTCGATCACGGAGACGGACGATGCGACCCTCGCGGTTCACGGAAGAACAGATCATCGGGATGCTGAAGGAACAGGAGGCCGGTGCGAAGACGGCGGATGTCTGCCGCAAGCACGGCATCTCGGCAGCGACCTTCTACAAGTTCAA
>JAEWEX010000500.1 GCA_023389135.1 Pseudomonadota bacterium
CTTCAGCGCCGCGTAGGCGGCCCATAGCGGCCGCAGCACGCCGTCCAGCAGGGGATCGGTCACGTCGTCGGTGACCCCGTCGACCGCCGCCTGCGCCTGCGGGTAGGCGAGCTTCGCCGCCGACCGCATCATCACGCGGTGGAAGGAGTGGGAGAGCTTGCGGCCGTCCTTGGCGATGCGGATGCGCACCGCCATGGCGGGCCGGTCCTCGTGGGGCCGCAGCGAGCACAGGTCGTTGGAGATGCGCTCGGGCAGCATCGGCACCACCCGGTCGGGGAAATAGACCGAATTGCCGCGGATGAGCGCCTCCCGGTCCAGCGCCGAGCCCGGGCGGACATAGGCGGCGACGTCGGCGATGGCCACCGTCAGCACGAAGCCGCCCTCGTTGCCGGGCTCGTCGTCGGGGGCGGCGTGGACCGCGTCGTCATGGTCCTTGGCGTCGGCCGGGTCGATGGTGACCAGCGGCAGTTTGCGCCAGTCGTCGCGGCCCTTGAGGGTCGCGGGACGGGCGGCGTCGGCCTCCTCCAGCGCGCGCTGCGGGAAGACGTTCGGGATGCGGTGGGTCTCGATGGCGATCAGGCTCACCGCCTTCTCGCTCTTGAGCGATCCGAGCCGTTCGCGCACCCGCGCCTTGGGCGGGCCGTAGCCGCGCCCGCGCAGCGTGTCGACGGACACCAGGTCGCCGTCGCGCGCCCCGCCCTCGTCGCCGGCGGCGACCTCCAGGAACGAGCCGATGCGCTTCTTGTCCACGGGCTCGATGCGGCCGCCGCCGCCGAGCTTCGCCTGGAACACGCCGAGCACGCGGGCCGCCGTCTTCGACAGCACCTTGATGACGCGTCCGGTGTATTCCGGACCCTGGTCCGTGCTCTTCTCGACGCGCAGCAGCGCCTGGTCGCCGATGCCCGGGGCCTTCTCCGGCGCCTTGCCGCGGCGGCCCAGCGCGATCAGGATCTTCGGCGGGGCGCCGTGCTCGTCCTCGTCCCACTCGGTGGGCACCGCGATCAGTTCGCCGTCGTCGTCGCGCTCCCTGACATCCGCCAGCACCACCGAGGGCAGTTCGCCCGGATGGTGCAGCCGCTTGCCCTTGCGGTCGATGGCGCCGTCGGCCTCCAACTCCTTGAGCAGCGCCTTCAGCCCGATCTTGGCGCCGCCCTTCAGACCGAAGGCGCGCGCGATCTCGCGCTTGTCGGCGCGGCCGGGATTCTCGGCGATGAAGGCCAGAAGCTCGTCCCGGGAGGGCAGGCCGCCCGGCTCCTTGTTCGGCTTCGAAGCGGGGCGGCGTGGCACGTGGCGGGGTCCGTTCAGCTTGCGCCGGCGCTCGTCTTCGCCGGGGTCTTCTTCTTGGCGGCGGGTTTTTTCGCGGCGGCCTTCGGCTTTGCCGCGGCCTTCGGCTTGGCCTTGGCCTTGGCGGCGCCCCGGCCCTTCGACGCGGGAGCCTTGGCGGCGCGCTCGGCGATCAGCGCCAGCGCCTCCTCAAGCGTCACGCTATCGGGTTCCTTGCCGCGCGGCAGGGTGGCGTTCACCTTGCCGTGCTTCACATAGGGACCGTAACGCCCGGCGTGAAGGGTCACCGGGCCGCCGTCGGGATGGTCGCCCAGGGGCCGCCCCTCGGCGGCGGCGCCGCGGCCGAAGCGTCTTTCCTTCTTCTCGGCGATCAGCGTCACGGCGCGGTTGAGCCCCACCGTGAACACCTCCTCCTCGTTCTCCAGATTGGCGTAGGTGCCGTCATGGGCGACGAAGGGCCCGTAACGCCCGATTCCCGCCGTGATCGGCTTGCCGCTTTCCGGATGCAGGCCCACCTCGCGCGGAAGGGCGAGAAGCTGCAGCGCCTTGTCGAGGTCGATGTCGGCCGGCGCCCAGCCCTTGGGCAGCGACGAGCGCTTGGGCTTGTCGCCCTCGCCGAGCTGGACATAGGGGCCGAAGCGGCCGTCGCGCAGCGACACTTCCAGGCCGCTTTCGGGATCCAGGCCCAGCGCCTTGGGTCCGTCGGCGGTGGCCGCGTCGCCTTCGCCGCCGGCGCCGAGCTGGCGGGTGTAGCGGCATTCCGGGTAGTTGGAGCAGCCGATGAAGGCGCCGAACTTGCCGAGCTTGAGCGACAGTCGGCCGTTGCCGCATGTGGGGCACGAGCGCGGCTCCGTGCCGTCGCCGCGGTCCGGGAACACGTGCGGGCCCAGCAGGTCGTTCAGCGCGTCCAGCACCTCGGTGGTGCGCAGCTCGCGCGTGCCCTCGATGGCGGTGCTGAAGTCGCGCCAGAAGTCGCGCAGCACTTCCTTCCAGTCGAGCTCGCTGTTGGAGATGCGGTCGAGCTTCTCCTCCAGCCCGGCGGTGAAGTCGTATTCCACGTAGCGGCTGAAGAAGCTTTCCAGGAAGGCGGTGACGATGCGGCCCTTGTCCTGAGGCACGAGGCGCTTCTTCTCCACCGCCACGTATTCGCGGTCGCTGAGCACCTTCAGCGTGGACGCGTAGGTGGAGGGCCGGCCGATGCCGAGCTCCTCCATCTTCTTCACCAGCGACGCCTCGGTGTAGCGCGGCGGCGGCTCGGTGAAGTGCTGGGTGGCGGCGATCTTCTCGCGGGCCGGCGCGTCGCCGGCCTTCAGGGCGGGCAGGCGGCCGCCCTCGTCGTCGTCGTCGTCGTCGCGGCCCTCCTGGTAGAGCTTTAGGAAGCCGTCGAAGCGGATGACCGAGCCCGTGGCGCGCAGCTCGACCGGCATGCCGCCGCCCTCGGCGGCGACGTCGATGGTCGTGCGCTCCAGCTCGGCGGATTCCATCTGGCTCGCCATGGTGCGCTTCCACACCAGCTCGTAGAGCCGGGCCTGGTCCTCGTCGAGGTAGCGGCGCATCTGTTCGGGCGTGCGGGCCGGGTCTGTCGGGCGGATCGCCTCGTGGGCCTCCTGCGCATTCTTGGCCTTGGTCTTGTAGACCCGGTGCGCGCCGGGCAGGTAGCGGTCGCCGAAGGTCTTGCCGATGGCCGCGCGCACCGCGGAGATCGCCTCGCCGGCCATCTGCACGCCGTCGGTGCGCATGTAGGTGATGAGGCCGACGGTCTCGCCGCCGATGGTGACGCCCTCATAGAGCTTCTGGGCGACCTGCATGGCGCGCGAGGCGGAGAAGCCCAGCTTGCGCGAGGCCTCCTGCTGCAGCGTCGAGGTGGTGAAGGGCGGCTGGGGGTGGCGCCTGACCGGCTTGGCCTCGACCGAGGCGACCCGGAACGAGGCCGCCTCCAGCGCCTGTCGGATCGCCTGTGCGCTGGCCTCGTCGGCGATGTCGAGGCGGCCGAGCCTGCGGCCGTCGGCGCCGACCACGCGGGCCTCGAAGGTCTCGCCGGCGGCGGTCTTCAGCGTCGCGACGATGGACCAGTATTCCTGGCTCTTGAAGGTCTCGATCTCGAACTCGCGCTCGCAGACGAGCCTCAGCGCCACCGACTGGACCCGGCCCGCCGAGCGCGCGCCCGGCAGCTTGCGCCACAGCACGGGCGACAGGGTGAAGCCGACCAGATAGTCAAGCGCGCGGCGGGCCAGATAGGCCTCGACCAGCTCCATAT
>JAEWEX010000501.1 GCA_023389135.1 Pseudomonadota bacterium
CGCGCGTCCAGCAGGTTGAAGGCGTGGCTGGCCTTGATGCACTGGTCATAGGCCGGCAGCGCCATGAGGTGCTTGCGGCCGGCCTGCCCCGTCTTCAGCAGCTGCTCGCACTCCGCCTCGGCGTCCCTGAAGTGGCGGAACAGGATCTCGGTGTCGGCGTGCTCGAAATTGTAGCGGGAGTATTCCTCCTCCGCCTGCCGGAACACGTCGCCATAGGTGACCTTCTCGTCGCCATCGAGCCCGTTGAAGTTGAGGTCGAAGCCGTTGTCGACGCCCTGGAGGTACATGGCGAGGCGCTCCAGCCCGTAGGTCAGCTCGCCGGAGACCGGGCGGCACTCGAACCCCGCGACCTGCTGGAAATAGGTGAACTGCGACACCTCCATGCCATCGCACCAGCACTCCCAGCCCAGCCCCCAGGCGCCCAGCGTCGGGCTTTCCCAGTCGTCCTCGACGAAGCGGATGTCGTGGACCAGCGGGTCGACGCCGATGGCGGCCAGCGACGCCAGGTAGAGCTCCTGCAGGTCCGGCGGGTTGGGCTTCAGGATCACCTGGAACTGGTAGTAGTGCTGGAAGCGATTGGGGTTCTCGCCGTAGCGGCCGTCCTTGGGGCGCCGCGAGGGCTGCACATAGGCCGCGTTCCAGCGCCGCGGCCCGAGCGCGCGCAGCGTCGTGCCGGGATGGAACGTGCCGGCCCCGACCTCCATGTCGTAGGGCTGCAGGATGACGCAGCCCTGCTCCGCCCAGAACCGCTGGAGCGTCAGGATCAGCCCCTGGAACGAGCGCGTCGGGCTCAGCGGGTCGTCGGTCACGGTCATGGGATGCGCGGGAAGAAATCAGGGCCTCGGGAAGTGCCGCGACCGTATCGGCGGCCCCCCGGGGGGTCAAGGATGCGGGATCATCGATGCGGGCGCCAGCACCCGCCCGGACCGCCGGACCGGGACCCCGCCTCAGCCCGGACGCCAGTCCCCCGTCTCGGGGTCGCGGCGCAGCATCGGGCGTTCGGCGCGGTCCAGCGCGTCGCGCCGGCGCTCGCGGGCGTCGAGGCGGGCCGTGATGCGGCGGGTCTCGCGCAGTGCGAGCCGGGCGGCGGCCACGGCCGCGGCGGCGGCGCCGACGGCGATCACCAGGGGCGGGATGGGCATGGCGGCAAGTCTCCTACAATCCGAACCGCGCCCAGAGCGCCCGCGCCTCCACGGCCGCGAGCGCCTCGTCGGCGAGGCCTGTGCTCCATGATGCGCCACCGGGCGTCATCCGGCGAAGCAGAAATCCGCGCTGGGGCTGAACCGGCAGCAGCTTGACCTTGGCGCCGTAGCGCTCGTGCATGACCGAGCGCAGGTCGCCGATGCGGTCGACCAGGCCGAGGCCGAGGCCGGCCGTGCCGCTCCAGAACTCGCCGGTGAACAGGCTGTCGCCATGGGCGGCGATGGCCGCGCCGCGGCGGTCGCGCACCAGGTCCTTGAACATCGCGTGCACGTCGCGCTGCAGCGCCTTCAGCCGCTCGACGTCCTCCTCCCGCTCGGGGCGGAAGGGATCGAGCATCACCTTCCTCTCGCCTGCGGTGTGGACCCGGCGCTCGATGCCGATCTTCTCGATCAGCTCGGTGAAGCCGAAGCTCGCCGACACCACGCCGATGGAGCCGACGATGGAGGACGGGTCGGCCACGATCTCGTCGCCGGCGCACGCGATCATATAGCCGCCGGAGGCCGCCACATCCTCCACGAACACCGTGACGTGCTTGTCCTTCTCCGCCGCGAGCTGGCGGATGCGGCGGAAGATCAGGTGGGACTGGACCGGAGAGCCGCCCGGCGAGTTGACCACCACCGCCACCTCGCGCGCCCGCTTCAACCGGAACGCCCGCTCCAGCAGCGGGGCCGCCGACGCAAGCGTCAGCGCCGGGCGCAGCGGCGAGCCGATGCCGATGGCCCCGGCCAGCCGGACCACGGGCACCAGCGGCACGTCGCTGCGGAACCGCGCCGGAACGATGCGGGAGAGGAAGCCTTCGGTTGCGGTGCTCATGCCCGATTCGATAGCGCGGCCGGCGCCCGCTGTGCAACGCGGCAGCGATCACGTTCCCGAACGCGTTCCGCGCCCCGAACGCGCCCCGCCCTGGGCTTCACCTGCCAGATGAACCGAAACTGAACGGCGCGCTCAGGTCCGGTTCGGTGGGTGGCCGATAGGGTCGCCCCAGGATCGCAGTCCGGACCTCCAGCCGGACCCGATCACGACCGGAGCAAAGACCATGAACTGGAACCTCAAGACCCTCGCCGCCGCCGCCATCGGCCTCGGGCTCCTGGCGTTCTCCGCACCGATGGCGGCCGCCGCCCCGTCGGCCGGCGCCACCGCGGTCCTGGGCCAGGCGGCCCAGACCGGCGCCGTCGAGGAGGCCCGCCACCGGCGCGGCCACCGCTACCACCGCCGCCACTACCGCCCGCGCCACTGCGAGCGGGTGCGCGTGCGGTTCTGGAACGGCCGCCGCTGGGTGTCGCGCTGGGAGCGCCGCTGCTACCAGCCCCGGCGCTACTACGGACGGCCCGGAGTGCATTTCCAATTCGGATTCTGAGCGGCAACGCTTAGCTCAGTTCCGAGGCAACGAGCGGCGCCCCCTTGTGGGGCGCCGTTTCGTTACGGGCGGCCACGGCCGCGCCAGCAGCCCGCCGCGATGCGCGGCGTCGGCCTCGGCGGTGAAGCGTCCGTCCGGCCCGTGCAGCACCAGCGGGGCGGCGACCGTCAGCGGCGCGCGGCTGCCGCAATGGGCGGCGACCAGGATGCGCGTCGCGGCTGCGTCCGCCCGCGGGTGAACCGCCACCACCACGATCCCGCCGAAGCCGCCGGTGTCGACCCGGCGCAGCACGCCCGCCAGCGCGTCGGCGCGATGGATCATCGTCAGCACGCCGCCGGGCCGCAGCGCCAGCCGCGCGGCGATGATCCACAACTCCAGCAGGTCGCCGCCGCCCTCGCGCGCGCGCCGCGTGGCGGCGTGGGGCGAGGCCCGGCCGCCCGGCGGATGGAACGGCGGGTTCATCACCACGCGGTCGAAGGCGCCGCCCGGCAGCACGCCGTCCTCCACCGCCGCCGCGACCGGCCCGACGCGGTCGCCGAGACCGTTCAGGGCGGCGTTCTCCCCCGACAGGGCGGACAGCTCCGGATCGATCTCGACCAGCGTCACCCGGGCGTCCGCCCCCCCCAGCGCCACCAAAAACCCCACCCAGCC
>JAEWEX010000091.1 GCA_023389135.1 Pseudomonadota bacterium
GCGCCATGCTGTCGGGCGTGCCGGGCCGCAGCCGCCTCGTCCTGTCCGGCGACGGCCCGCTGATCTATGCCGAGGACGCCGAACGCGTCTCGGTCGCGGACCTGGCGCTCGGCGGCGGTCACCGGCCGCTGGAGGGCGGCGTCGGGCTCGCCTCGTTCTGGAACGTCGCCCGGCTGGATCTCGACGGCGTGGAGATCACGGCGTCCGGAGGGCACGGGCTGGTGCTGGAGCGATGCGGCGGCCGGGTCCGCGACTGCGAGATCGCAGGCGTCGCCAACGCCGCGATCTTCGCGCGCGATTCCCGCGGGCTGTCGATCACCGGCGCCGTGGTGCGCGACGCCGGCAACAACGGCATCCTGGTGTGGCGCTCCGAGCCCGGCGACGACGGCACGCTGGTGTCGGGCAACCGCATCGAGGACGTCCGCGCGGATGCCGGGGGCTCTGGCCAGAACGGCAACGCCGTCAACGTCTTCCGCGCCGGCGGCGTGATCGTCTCCGACAATGTCATCCGCCGCGCGGCGTTCTCGGCCGTGCGCGTCAACGGCGCGGAGAACCCGCAGGTCGTCGCCAACTCGATCCGGGAGATGGGCGAGGTCGCGATCTATGTGGAGTTCGGGTTCTCCGGCGCGGCGGTGGCGAGCAACGTGGTCGACCGCGCCGAGATCGGCATCTCGGTGACCAACTACAACGAGGGCGGACGGCTCGCCGCCGTGACCGGCAACCTGCTGCGCGACCTGGCCGGCGTCGGCATCGTGGCGGAGGCGGACGCCGCCGTCACGGGCAATGTGGTGGAGAATGCGGGCCGCGCCGGCATCCAGCTCGGCTGGGGGCCCTATCTGCGCAACGTCTCCGCCAGCGGCAACATCGTCCGGGCCTCGCCGGTGGGCGTCGCCGTCTCCGTGGTGGAGGGGGCGGGCCCGGCGCTGGTCTCGGGAAACATCGTCGACGGCGCCACGCAGGGCGCGGTGGTCGGCATGCGCTGGGCGGAGGCCGCGACCGCGGACCTCGCGGCCGGCGGCGCGGTTCCCCCGGGCGTGACGGTGACGGGCAATGTGGTGCGGTGACGCCGCGGGGGGCGATGCGCGCCCCGCGGCGCCGTCAGGGCCCGCCGTCAGCCGCGCGGCTGGGGCACGATGCGGATGTAGGGCTTGGGCTCCTTCCAGCCGTCAGGCCAGATCTTGCGCGCGTCGTCGTTGTTGAGCGAGCCGGCGATGATGACGTCCTCGCCGTGCTTCCAGTTCGCGGGCGTCGCCACCTTGTGCTTCGCCGTGAGCTGGAGCGAGTCGATCACGCGCAGCACCTCGTCGAAGTTGCGGCCCGTGGTCATGGGATAGGAGATCACGAGCTTGATCTTCTTGTCCGGCCCGATGACGTAGACGTTGCGGACGGTCTGGTTGTCGGCGGGCGTGCGGCCCTCGGAGCTGTTGCCGGCGGCGGCGGGCAGCATGCCGTAGAGCTGCGAGACCTTGAGGTCGGTGTCGCCGATCATGGGATAGTTCGGCGCCGCGCCCTGGGTCTCCTCGATGTCCCGGGCCCACTCCGCGTGGCGCCCGACCGGATCGACGCTCAGGCCGATGATCTTGACGTTGCGGCGGTCGAACTCGGGCTTGGCGCGGGCCATGGTGCCCAGTTCGGTGGTGCAGACCGGCGTGAAGTCCTTCGGATGCGAGAACAGCACGCCCCAGCTGTCGCCGAGCCAGTCGTGGAAGCGGATCTTTCCTTCGGTGGTCTCGGCCTCGAAGTCGGGGGCGTCTTCGCCGATGGCGAGGGGCCTGGTCATGGTGTGTTCTCCTGCCTCTTGCGGGTCGCAATGCCCGAGGTTGCCGGCGCTGCGGGCATCTCAGCGCGCTGCGCCTGGTTCGCAGTCCCATAGACTCTACCTGTGGGGGAAGTATGTCGGAAGCGCCGGCGGTTTAGGAGGCGCCGCCGTCCGTCTGGCCCGGGACCGCGATCCGCGCTATCGACCGGGTCAGGATCAGGAAAGCCCAGCGGAGGAAACGGCCACATGAAGCTCCTGCGGTACGGCGAACCGGGCGAGGAACGTCCCGGCCTGCTCGACGCCTCCGGCGTCATCCGGGACCTGTCCGACGCGGTGTCCGACATCGGCGGCGCGGCGCTCGATCCCGCGTCGCTGGCGCGGCTGGCGGCGCTCGATCCCGCCGGGCTGCCGGCGGTGGCGGGCCGGCCGCGGCTCGGCCCATGCGTGGCGCGCACGGGCAAGATGATCTGCATCGGCCTCAACTATTCCGACCACGCCGCCGAGACCGGCGCCAGCGTGCCCTCCGAGCCGATCATCTTCATGAAGGCGACCTCGGCCATCGTCGGGCCCGACGACACGGTGCAGATCCCGCGCGGCTCGCTGAAGACCGACTGGGAGGTCGAGCTCGGCATCGTCATCGGCCGCACGGCCAAATACGTCTCCGAGGCCGACGCGCTCGACCATGTGGCGGGCTACTGCATCGTCAACGACGTGTCGGAGCGCGCGTTCCAGTCGGAGCGGCAGGGCCAGTGGACCAAGGGCAAGTCCTGCGACACCTTCGGCCCGACGGGCCCGTGGCTGGTGACGAAGGACGAGGTGCCCGATCCCCAGAACCTCAGGATGTGGCTCGACGTCAACGGCGTCCGCCGCCAGGACGGCTCCACCGCGACCATGGTCTACGGCGTCGTCCACCTGGTCTCCTATCTGTCGCAGTTCATGAGCCTCAGGCCGGGCGACATCATCTCCACCGGCACCCCGCCCGGCGTCGGGCTCGGCATGAAGCCGCCGCAGTTCCTCAAGGCGGGCGACGTCATGGAACTGGGCATCGAGGGGCTGGGCACCCAGCGCCAGCAGGTGGTTCAGGGCTGAGGCCGGCCGCCCGCCGCGTCGCGGTAGGCCGCGACCGCCGCCTCCGCGCGCCGGGCCACCTCGTCCGGCGGGCGGCCGGGCACGTACAGGCCGGTGCCGAAGCCGAAGCCGGCGGCGCCGGCCTCGACGAACGGCGCCATGTTGGCGGCGTCGATGCCGCCGACGGGAATGAGCGGCGTCGCCGCCGGCAGCACCGCCGCGAGATCCTTCAGGTAGCTCGGCGCGAAG
>JAEWEX010000092.1 GCA_023389135.1 Pseudomonadota bacterium
GAGCCGGACGACGCAACGAAACCGCTGCTCGACCCGGTGTTGCGGCCGCTGTGGAACGCCTATGCTGCGCTGAAACACGAGCGTGCCCAGCGCGCCCCGCTCGATCTCGACCTGCCGGAGCGCAAGATCCTGCTGAAGCAGGACGGCACCGTCGACCGGGTGATCGTGCCGCCGCGGCTCGACGCGCACCGGCTGATCGAGGAGTTCATGATCCTCGCCAACGTCGCCGCCGCCGAGACGCTGACCCAGAAGCGCACGCCGCTGGTGTTCCGGGTCCATGACGAGCCGTCGCTGGAGAAGGTCACCGCCCTGCGCGAGGTGCTGCAGGGGCTGGGCATCGACCTGCCCAAGACGGGCGCGCTGCGTCCCGCCCATTTCAACCGCATCCTGGCGCGCGTCGCCGGCACCGAGAACGCGCAGTTGGTCAACGAGATCGTGCTGCGCAGCCAGGCGCAGGCGGAGTATTCCGCCGACAATTACGGCCATTTCGGCCTGAACCTGCGCCGCTACGCCCATTTCACCTCGCCGATCCGCCGCTATGCGGACCTGATCGTCCACCGCGCCCTGATCCGTGCGCTGGACGCGGGCGACGATGGGCTGCCCGACGCCATGACGGTGCCGGTGCTGAACGAGATCGGCGCGCAGATATCCGCCGCGGAGCGCCGCGCCATGCTGGCGGAGCGCGACACCGTGGACCGCCTCATCGCCCACCACCTCGCCGACCGCATCGGCGCGACCTTCTCCGGCCGCATCTCCGGCGTGACGCGCGCCGGCCTGTTCGTGACGCTGGCGGAGACCGGCGCCTCGGGCTTCATCCCGATCTCGACGCTGGGCAAGGAGTATTTCGTCCATGACGAGGCCCGCCAGATGCTGGTGGGCTCCGGCACCGGGGAGGCCCACCGGCTGGGCGACCTGGTGGAGGTGCGGCTTGTGGAAGCAGCGCCCGTCGCGGGCGCGCTGAGGTTTGAACTTCTGTCCGAGGGTCGCTACGTAAAGCCGGAGGGTCAGGGCGCGCGCAGGCGCCGCCGCGACGGCGGCGCAGCGAAGGCGACCCGGCGGAAAGGACGCGGATCATGAGCTGGCAGGCGATGGAAGCTCCCTCGGCGGGGCGCGACGTGATGCGCTCGGCGCTGCGCGGCATGCGCTGCCGCTGTCCGGCCTGCGGCGAGGGACGGCTGTTCGCCCGCTTCCTCAAGGTGGCCGACCACTGCGCCTCCTGCGGCGAGGCGCTGCACCACCACCGCGCCGACGACGCCCCGCCCTATGCGGTGATCTTCATCGTCGGACACCTGATCGTCGGCTTCGTTCTGTCGGTCGAGGTGGCATGGGCGCCGCCCATGTGGGTCCACCTTGCGATCTGGATGCCGCTGACGCTCGCCATGTCGCTGGCGATGCTGCCGCCGGTGAAGGGCGCGCTGGTGGGCGTGCAGTGGGCGCTGCGCATGCACGGCTTCGACCCCGCCTCGCCCGAGGCGCTGGAGTTCCGCTCCGAGGTCGGAACGGCGCGATGAGCTATGTGGCCGCCCTCGACGAGGACAGCCGCCGCCTCGCCCAGCCCTGGCCCAACATGCGCCCGCGCGACGCCTCCACGATCCTGCTGGTCGACCGCGCGGGCCCCGAACCCAGGGTGCTGATGGGCCGCCGCCACGCCCGCCAGATCTTCATGCCGGACAAGTATGTCTTCCCCGGCGGCAGCGTCGATCCCTACGACGCCCGGGTCCAGACCGCGCGCGGATTGCGGCCCGAGGTGGAGCGCCGCCTGCTGGCGCGCTCCCGCCGGGCGACGCCCGCCCGCGCCCGCGCCTATGCCATGGCGGCGGTGCGCGAGCTGGCCGAGGAGACCGGGCTGCTGATCGGCAGCACGGATGCGCCGTCGCGCCCCCTCGGCCATCCGCACTGGCGCCCCTTCGCGGAGGCGGGCCTGCTGCCGGCCCTCGACGAGCTTGCCTTCATCGCGCGAGCGGTAACGCCGCCGGGACGCCCGCGCCGCTTCGACACGCGCTTCTTCGCCGCCGACGCACGACTGGTCGCCGGCCGCGTCGAGGGGCTGGTCGGTCCCGACGCGGAGCTCACCGAGGTGGTCTGGGTCACCCTCGCCGAGGCCCGCGACCTCGACCTGCCGCGCGTCACCCGGGTGGTGCTGGACGACCTGGAGCGCTTCATCGACGAGGGCTATGCGCCCGCCCGCCCGGTGCCGTTCTACAAGCCCGCCAACGACCGCATGCGGCGCGAGGAACTCTGAGCCGCCGGCCGGGCTTTGGTCTCCAGGCAACGCAGAGAGGCTGACATGAGCGCCAGGATCTATCCGACGCTGCGCTATGACGACGCCCCCGGCGCCATCGAGTGGCTGCACACGGTCGTCGGCTTCGAGACCCACGCGCGCTACGATGCGCCCGACGGCGGCGTCGCCCATGCCGAACTGCGGCTCGGCGACGCCATGGTGATGCTCGGCTCCTGGAAGGACGACTGGGCCAGGTCGAAGCGGCCGCGCGAGGCCGGCGGCGTTACCCAGGCGGCCTATATCGCGGTGGACGACGCCGACGCGCTCTATGCCCGCGCCACCGCGGCCGGGGCCGATGTCGTCCGCGCCATCGAGGACACCGACCACGGATCGCGCGACTTCGCGCTGCGCGACCCGGAAGGCCATCTCTGGCATTTCGGCACCTACGATCCCCTGAGGTGACGGCTCCCGTCACGCCACGCGACCTGCTAAGGCTCCGCGCCCCAGCGAGGTGAGTAGCGTTGCGTCCCGAGAACCGGTCCCTGCCCGAGCCCTACGGCACCGCCATCGCCATGGCGGCCGCCATCGCCGCCATCAGCGTGGTCGGCGCGGCGATCGGCGTGACGACCCCGCTGCTCGCCTTCGAGATGGAGGCGCGCGGCGCATCCGCGACCTTCATCGGCCTGAACACCGCCGTGATGGGCGTCTCCACCATCGTCACCGCGCCGCAGGTGCCGCGGCTAGCGGCCATGCTCGGCACGTCGCGCGCCATGCTGGCCTCGCTCGCGCTCGGCGCCGCCATGCTGCTGGCGTTCCACGTCGTCGAGCCGCTGTGGCTGTGGTTCCCGATCCGGTTCGTGTTCGGCGCGGCGCTGTCCGTGCTGTTCGTGCTGTCGGAGTTCTGGATCAACGCGGCGGCCCCCGACCACCGCCGCGGCTTCGTCATGGGGGTCTACGCCACCGTCCTGGCCATCGGCTTCGCGGTCGGGCCAGGCATCCTCGCCGTGCTGGGGACGCAGGGGCCGGCACCCTATCTCGCCGGCGCGGCGCTGTTCGCCCTCGCCGCCTGGCCGATCCTGCTGGCGGCGCGCTCCGCGCCGCGGCTGCCGAGAGAGGGCCGCGCGCGGGTGCTGGCCTTCGTTCTGGCCGCGCCGGCGGCCACACTGGCGGGGCTGATCGTTGGCGCGGTCGAACAGGGCGGCATGGCGTTCCTGCCGCTCTACGGCGCAGGCCTCGGCATGGCGGAGACGCGCGCGGTGCTGCTGGTCAGCGTCTTCATCCTCGGCAATGTCGCGGTCCAGATTCCCGTCGGCCTGGTCTCCGACCGCATGGACCGCCGCAAGCTGCTGCTCGCCATCGGCGTCGCCGGTCTGGCGGGCACGCTGGCCATCCCGGCGGTCGCGGGCGTTCCGGTGCTGTTCGAGGCGGTGGTGTTCGTCTGGGGCGGCGTGCTGGGCGCGCTCTACACGGTCGGCCTGGCGCATCTCGGCGCCCGCTTCCGCGGCCACGACCTGGCGGCGGCCAACGCCGCCTTCGTCATGTGCTACTCGCTGGGCTTCCTGGTCGGCCCGCCGGCGCTCGGCGCCGGCATGGACCTCGCCCCGCCCCACGGCATGCTGGCGCCCATCGCGGTGCTGCTGGCCGTCTACTGCGCGGTCGTCGCCCTGCGGCTGAGGTGCGAAGGCCCCTCCGGCGCTTGACTTCGAGGGCGCGATGCGTAGGGTGCGCCCTCACGATTTGACCGGCGCCTGAGCGCCGCACGGAGATACGCCGATGGCCAAGGCCACCACCATCAAAGTCCGGCTGGTCAGCACCGCCGACACCGGTTTCTTCTACGTCACGAAGAAGAACTCGCGCACCATGACCGAGAAGCTGGCCATGAAGAAGTACGACCCCGTCGCGCGCAAGCACGTCGAGTTCAAGGAAGCCAAGATCAAGTGAGGCCCGGCCTCACCTGACGCCTTCCAAGCGCGGCCCCCGGGCCGCGTTTTTCGTTTTGGGACGCAGGGATGTTGGCTTCGGCCGGGGCTTCGACGCCAGGCTGCCACGCTGAAAAAGATGCGGCGCGCCGTTCGTCCTCATGCTGAGGAGCGGCCGCAGGCCGCGTCTCGAAGCACGCACCGCGGCAAAGCGGGACCGACCCGTTGCCTGCACTGTCCGTGATCTTGCCGGGCGCGCTCGGCTGCGCGCCACACATGACATTCATGAGAATGTGGCCGGCCGGAGTGCGACAGCACGGTGAGGCCACAGTGTCGATTCCGGCCGGCCGACCTCACGGACCCAGGAGATGCGGCGGACCTGAGCGAGCCGTGAGGTGTTTCTCGGAAACGCCGGAGAAGAGGTTTTATTCCGGCGCCGCCTGTCACCGGAACATTTGAATAAAATGCGACGGAGTTCAAACAAAACCGCCGCAACCCAGTCGATGACTGTGCGTCAACCTAAACGTTTAAGGTTTAGAAACGTGGTTTACGGCGATCACGCCGCGTCGGAGACCACGCGGTTGCGGCCATCGCGCTTGGCGCGATAGAGCGCCTGGTCGGCGCGGCGCAGCAGCGCGTCGGGCGCGTCGTCGCCCCCGGCGCGCACGGCGATCCCGACCGAGATGGTGATGTCCAGCGCGTGCGCGCCGCCGCCGACCTCGAACGGCGCGCCCGCGATCAGCCGGCGCAGCCGCTCCCCCACCGCGCTGGCGGTGCCGAGATCCGCCTCCGGCATGACGATCACGAACTCCTCGCCGCCGAACCGGCAGGCGAGGTCGATGCCGCGCACGCTGGTCTTGAGGCGCCGGGCGAACTCGCGCAGCACCTCGTCACCGGCGTCGTGGCCGTAGGTGTCGTTCACCGGCTTGAAGTGGTCGATATCCACCACCAGCAGCGCCAGCGGCCGGTCGCGCTCCACCGCCCGCTCCATCAGCGTCGCGATGTGGCTTTCCATGTAGCGGCGGTTGTGGAGGCCGGTCAGCGGGTCGGTGACGGCCAGTTCCATGCTGTGCAGGACATTGGCGCGCAGCCGCTCGGTGTAGCGCTTGCGGCGCACCTGGGTCTTGGCGCGGGCGAACAGCTCGTTGCGGTCCACGGGCCGCACCAGATAGTCGTTGACCCCCAGGTCGAGCCCCCTGAGCAGCCGCGCCTGGTCCTCGGGCTCCGCCACCAGCAGGATCGGCAGGTTGCGGGTGCGCTCCAGCGAGCGCGCCTGGCTGCACAGCCGGAGGGCGTCGAAATCGGCGAAGCCCAGGCTCAGGATCATCAGGTCGTAGTCGCTCTCCGCCGCGCGGAACAGCGCTTCCTGCGGGTCGGTCTCGATGTCCACCACATGGCCGCGCTCCAGCGCCCCGCGCAGCCGCTCGCACGAGCCCGGCCGGTCGTCCACCACCAGGATCCGCCCGCCCAGCCCGTCGTCGGGAACATAGTCGCCGAGCGGGTCGACCATGCCGATCTCGCGCGAGGTGGCCGCGCGCATGCGCAGCTCGTCGGTCATCAGCTTGAGCCGGCCGAGGCTGCGCACGCGCGCCAGCAGCGCGATGTCGGAGACCGGCTTGGTGAGGAAGTCGTCGGCTCCCGCCTCCAGCCCCTTCACCCGGTCCGACGGCTGGTCGAGCGCCGTCACCATCACCACCGGGATATGCTGGGTCGCCGGGTCGCTCTTGAGGCAGCGGCACACCTCGAAGCCGTCCATGCCGGGCATCATCACGTCCAGCAGGACGATGTCGCACTGCGACCGGGCGCACACCTCCAGCGCCTCGGCGCCGGACATGGCGGTGACCACCTCGAAATACTCCGCGGCCAGCCGCGCCTCCAGCAGGCGGATGTTGGCGAGCACGTCGTCGACGACGAGAACCCGGGCGGTCATGTTGCAGGTTCCGTCACTGGTCGCCGAGATAGTGGCGAACGGTCTCCAGGAACTTGGCGACCGAGATCGGCTTCGACAGGTAGGCCTCGCACCCTCCCTGCCGGATGCGCTCCTCGTCGCCCTTCATGGCGAAGGCGGTGATGGCGATCACCGGGATCGAACGCAGGTCGTCATCGTCCTTGAGCCATTTCGTGACCTCAAGCCCCGAGACCTCGGGCAGCTGGATGTCCATGAGGATCAGGTCCGGGCGGTGGGTGCGGGCAAGCGCCAGCGCCTCGATGCCGTTGCGGGTCTCGATGGTCTCGTAGCCATTGGCCTCGAGAAGGTCGTGGAAGAGCTTCATGTTGAGCTCGTTGTCCTCCACGATCAGCACGGTCTTGGACATTTCGCCCCTTGTGGCCGGATAATGGGGCCGTCGCCGCCAACCCCTTCAAATTCGGCTCAAATGCTACATGCCATATCTTGATGATCCGGAAACACGACAACCGAAACATGGCCAAAACACCGCTCCCGGACGCTGAAATCCTCGCGATTTCGGCCCTGTCCTTCCTCGCCACCGATCCCGACCGGCTGTCGCGCTTCCTGGCGGTCACCGGCCTGGAATCGGGCGACCTGCGCCGCGCCGCCGCGGGGGCGGGCTTCCTGCCGGCCGTGCTCGACTATCTGCTGGCCGACGAGGCGCTGCTGGTGGCGTTCGCCGCCGACCAGCGCCTCGACCCGGCGCTGATCGCCGAGACGCGGCGGAGCATGGTGGCCGGGCGGCCATGATCCCGGCCGCCGCACCCGCATTCTGCCGCGACTGCGGGGCGGATGCGGGCGCGCGCGACCGCTGCCGGTCCTGCGGCAGCCCCCGGCTCGCCCGGCATCCCGAGCTCGACGCGCTGACCGTGGCGCATGTGGACTGCGACGCCTTCTTCGCCGCCATCGAGAAGCGCGACGACCCCTCCCTCGCCGACAGGCCCGTGATCATCGGCGGCGCCCGGCGCGGCGTGGTGTCCACCGCCTGCTACGTCGCGCGCATCCAGGGCGTGCGGTCCGCCATGCCCATGTTCAAGGCGCTGAAACTGTGCCCGGACGCGGTGGTGATCAGGCCCGACATGGAAAAATACGCCGCCGTGGGGCGCGAGGTCCGCCAGTTGATGCTGGAACTGACGCCGCTGGTGGAGCCGGTCTCCATCGACGAGGCGTTCCTGGACCTGTCGGGCACCCAGCGGCTCCACCACATGGCGCCCGCGCGAACCCTTGCCCGCTTCGCCCGGCGGGTGGAGGCGGAGGTCGGCATCACGGTCTCGGTCGGGCTGTCCTACTGCAAGTTCCTCGCGAAGATCGCGTCGGACCGCGACAAGCCGCGCGGCTTCTCGGTGATCGGCCGCGCCGAGGCGCAGCTGTTCCTGGCGGGCGAGCCGGTGGGGATCATCCCGGGCATCGGCCGCGCCACCGCCGAGCGACTGGAGAAGCAGGGCATCCGCACGCTGGGCGAGGTCCGTGCGGCAGCACCCGAAGCGCTGATGCGCGCGGTCGGCTCCGGCGCCATGCGGTTGAGGCGGATGGCGGCCGGCGAGGACGACCGCAAGGTGACGCCCGAGCGCGAGCGCAAGAGCGTCAGCGCCGAGACCACCTTCAACGACGACATCGCCGACAGGGCCGAGCTGGAAGCGATCCTGTGGCGGCTGAGCGAGCGCGTGGCGCGCCGGCTGCGGGCGGCCGAGATCGCGGGCACGACCGTGACGCTGAAGCTCAAGACCCCCGACTTCCGCATCGTCACGCGGGCCCACAGGCTGTCGTCACCGACCCGGATCGCGCGCCGCCTGTTCGACACGGCCCGCGACCTGCTCGGCCACGAGCTGAAGTCGGGGCCGTTCCGGCTGATCGGCGTCGGCGTCGCCGACCTGGCCCCCATCGCCGACGCCGACCCTCCGGACCTGGTGGACCGCCGCCCGGAGCGCGACCTGAAGCTGGAGACCGCGGTCGACCGTCTGCGCGAGCGCTTCGGCGACGCGGCGCCCAGCCGCGGCGTTGGCCTCGGTCAGGGGCAGGCGCGCGATTCCAGCAGTTCCAGGTCCGTCAGCCGGCCGTCGAGGACGAAGGTGCCGTAGTCGAGCCTGAGGTTCGGCGAGATGCCGTTCTCCAGCAGGTCGGTGGAATAGGTGAAGCGCGGCGCCTGGTCGTCGCGCTGGCTGCGCGCCTCGAAATAGCTGATGGTCACCGGCCAGGCGTCCAGCTCCGTCAGGCCGGCCCGGGTCAGGAGCTCGGCGGTCGCGCCGTTGATCGTGGTCCGCTCGCCGATGGCCGCCAGCGTGTCGGTCGCCTTGTCCGCCGGGTCGGAGCCGTCATAGACCGTGATCTGCGTCACCGAGCGGCCCGCCTGCGCCGCCTCGATCACCTGCTTCATATGCGCGGTGGGAAACACCGCGTCGCCCTCGACCTGGACGCTGCGCGGCTCGGGCTTGGCCAGTTCGACCGTCAGCCCGGCGGCGTCGCGGTCGCCGGAGCCG
>JAEWEX010000131.1 GCA_023389135.1 Pseudomonadota bacterium
GTAGTAGAACTTGGCCACCTTCTGGAAGCCGAGCTTCTCGTCGTCATAGGGGCCGGTCCACTCCACCGCGTCGATGGTGCCGCGCTCCAGCGCCGCATAGACCTCGCCGCCGCCGAGCTGCTGCGGCACCATGCCGAGCCTGGACAGGATGTTGCCGGCGAGGCCGCCGACGCGGAACTTCACGCCCTTGAGGTCGTCGACGGTGTTCAGCTCGTTGCGGAACCAGCCGCCCATCTGCACGCCGGTGTTGCCGGCGGGCATCGAGTAGAGATTGAAGCCCTCGTAGAAGGCGTTGAGCATGTCGTTGCCGCCGAACATCGTCCAGGCCTGCGCCTGGCGGGAGTTCAGGCCGAACGGGATGCAGGTCCCGAAGGCGAAGGTCGGGTCCTTGCCGATGGCGTAGTAGCTGCAGGTGTGGCAGCACTCCACGGTGTTGGCGGAGGCGGCGTCGATCACCGCGCCGCCGCCGGGCACGATCTCGCCCGCGGCGAAAGGCTGGATCTGGAACTGGCCGTCGGTTGCCTCCGCGACGTGCTGGCCGAGGCGCTCGGCGCCGCCATAGAGCGTGTCGAGCGACTTGGGGAAAGCGGACACGAGCCGCCAGCTCATCTTCGGCGCCGACTGGGCGATGGCGGGGGCGGCAAGCGTTGCGGTCGCCGCCGCCGCGGCCGCTCCGCTCATCAGGAATTCACGTCTCTTCATCGGCTTTCTCCCGTAACCTGCTTGTCGATGGTAAGGCCGGCCTTGATGCCATGCCCGCTCGCCCCATGAAACGGTCTTTTCAAGCAAGTCACGAAAACGCACGTCAGTTGGCTAAGGTGAACGGGACGATGCCGCGCACGTCGGGGTCGAGCCGGATGTCGCGGTCGATGGCCGGGAAGGCGCGCTCGATGCAGTCGCCGCGCGGGCAGATGCGGCAGTTGATGCCGAGCGGGGCAGGCGTCGCCCCGCCGCGCAGGTCGAGCCCGTCGGCATAGACGAGGTCTGCGGCGAAGGCGGCCTCGCAGCCGAGCCCCAGGGCATAGCGACGCTCGCGGAGGCCATGGCGCATGGGCTCCTTGACGATGGACCGCGCCAGGCACAGGTAGCGCACGCCGTCGGGCATCTCGCCGAGCTGGACCAGCGTGCGGCTGGGGGTCTGCTCGAAGGCCTCGTGGATGTTCCAGACCGGGCAGGCCCCGCCATAGCGCGCGAACTGGAAGCGGGTGGCGCTGTGGCGCTTGATGACGTTGCCGGCGCGGTCGATCTTCAGGAAGTAGAACGGTATGCCCTTTTCCCCCGGCCGCTGCATGGTGGCGAGGCGGTGCCCGACCTGTTCCAGGCTGGCGCCGGTCATCAGCATCAGCCGGTCTAGGTCGTGGCGCTGCGCCTGCGCCAGGTGCAGGAACCGGCGGTAGGGCAGCAGCAGCGCGCCGGCGAAGTAGTTCTGGAAAGCGAGCCGGCAGACCTCCATGGCCGCGGGATTGCGGAAGCGCGCCGCGGCGATGTGGGCGTCGATCAGCCCCGCCTGCTCGAAGCGGCCGACCAGCGTCGCCAGCCGGAAGGCGCGCGTGGCCTGGTCGAGCGCCGCCGACAGCGTCACCCGGCGGCGTGCGGGATCGAAGCGGAGCAGCGGGTCGGAGGGATCCGTCGTGGGCTCGATCTCGACGCGGATGCCGTGGCGGCGCTCCAGATGCGCGGCCAGCACGCCGACGCGGTCATCGCGGCCGAGCATCGCCAGCGCCTCGGCGCTCGCCTCCGCGGCGCGGTCGAGATCGTCCACGTAGTTGTCGATGTAGTGGAAGTAGTCGCGCACCTCCTCATAGGGCATCAGCGCGCGGGCATCGCCGTGCGCGCCGCCGCCGGCGGCGGCCAGCGTCTCGTCCAGCGATGCCTGCTGCTCCACGAGGCGGCGCATGGAGCCGTGGAGCCTGAGGAAGGCGTGTGCGAAGCCCGGCGCCTGGGTGGTGGCGTTCTTCAACTCCTGCAGGCTGGGCTCGTCGCCGCGGAACATGGGGTCTGCCAATGCCTCGCGCAGGTCGGCCACCACGCGGTCCAGATCGTCGGCGTCGAAGCTCGCGATGTCGACCTGGAAGGTGCGCCCGACCGCCAGCAGCACCGCGGCCGAGAGCGGACGCTGGTTGGATTCGATCTGGTTGACATAGCTGGGCGACAGGGTCAGGCGCCGGGCGAACTCGACCTGCGTCAGCCCCGCGCGCTCGCGCAGCTTCCTCAGCGCATGGCCGGCGAAAACCTTCTTTGCCAAGACTGCGCCCCCGCGAGATTGCGAAGAATTTGCAGAGCAATCATCCGCTGTTTTGCATATCGCCGCATTGGCGGCAATCGCCTAAAGGATAGTGCGGGGGGTGCGGCGCGCGTCGCGCCCGGCACTTGGAGGACCGTGATGACCGAGCAGTTCCATCCCATGGACCGCGCAGCCGATGTCGACGGCCCCGCAAGTTGCGAGGCCAGCCGCGCCCCCGACGGCGCGGTCCGGTCGCTTACCGAGCGCCAGCGCGAAATCCTGGACCTTGTCTCCAACGGCTATCTCAACAAGCAGATCGCCAACCGCATGGGCATCACCGAGGCGACGGTGAAGCACCACATGGCCAATGTGAAGGACCGCCTGGCGGCGCGCAGCCGGGCACATGCGGTGGCCATGTGGGTCAGGGCGTCGATCGCGGAGGGGCGGGCCTGAGTTCTTGGCGTCTCGACGCGCGCCGGGCCCGCGCCGCAGTTTTCAGTCCTTGGCCTTCCACGCCTCG
>JAEWEX010000151.1 GCA_023389135.1 Pseudomonadota bacterium
GCTCTACATCGTGCTTGGCTTCTTCATCGAGACGCTGTCGCTGATGGTGATCACGATCCCCATCGTCGCCCCCATCGTCATCGCGCTCGGCTTCGACCCGATCTGGTTCGGCGTGCTGCTGGTGCTGCTGATCGAGATGGCGCTGATCACGCCGCCGGTCGGCCTGAACCTCTATGTGGTGCAGGCGGTGCGCGGGCGCGGCTCGCTGAACGAGGTGATCGTGGGCGCGATCCCCTATGTGCTGATCATGTTTCTTCTGGTGTGCATGCTGGTGGCCGCGCCCGACATCGCGCTCTACCTGCCGCGCGCCATGGGCTGAGCGAGGAGACGCCGCGATGACACAGGGGACCGCCTTCCTGATGGTGCGCGCCACAGTGACCGACGAAGCCGACCGGGCGGGCTTCGACGCCTGGTACCGCGACCACCACCTCGGCTTCGCCAGGGACACGCTCGGCGCCGTCCGCGCCAGCCGGTTCTGGTGCCGCAGCGACCCCGCGCTCCATGTGGCGCTCTACGAATTCCCCGACATGGCCGCGCTTGAGCAGCGCATGGCGTCGTCCGGGCTCAAGGTGCTGCTCGCCGATTTCGACGGCGCGTGGCCGCAGGTGGGGCGCACGCGGGAGCTGATGGAAATGGTTCAGGACACCGGTGCGGGCTGACGCCCGGCCCGAGTCACGAGGCAGGAGACGCCGGCATGGCCGAGAAAGTCGCTCTGATCGCGGGCGCCGGCGGCATCGTCGGTCGCGCGCTCATGGAGGAGATCGCGGGCCGCGCGGACTGGCGCGCCATCGGCCTGTCGCGCCACGCGCCCGACGCTCTGCCGCCGGGCCGGCATGTGCGGGCGGACCTGTTCGAGCCGGCGTCGCTGGAGGCGATCGGCGGCGACCTGGCGGAGGTCACGCACGTGTTCTTCACCGCCTACAGCCAGCGCGCCACGGGCGCGGAGGAGGACGCGCCGAACCTCGCCATGCTGCAGAACCTGGTGGAGGCGGTGGAGCCGGTCGCCCGCGGCCTGCGGCACATCCAGCTGATCCATGGCAGCAAGTGGTACGGCAGCCATTACGGCCCCTATCCCACGCCCGCGCGGGAGGACCAGCAGCGCCACCCCATGGGCGTCTTCTACTACGCCCAGCAGGACTGGCTGGCGGCGCGCCAGGCCGGCCGCGACTGGACCTGGTCCACGCTCAGGCCGCACGGCATCTGGGGCTTCGCGCTGCGCAGCCAGCTCAACATGATGCAGGCGCTGGCGGTCTATGCGACCGTCATGAAGCACATGGGCCAGCCGCTGCACTATCCCGGCAAGGCGAGCGCGTTCGGCGCCGTCTACCAGTGCACGGAGGCGGCCCATCTGGCGCGCGCCATGCTGTGGGCCGCCTCCGAGCCGCGCGCCGCCAACCAGCCCTTCAACATGACCAATGGCGATTTCATCCGCTGGAAGACCGCATGGCCCGTGCTGGCGCGCTGGTTCGGGATGGAGCCCGGCGAGGTGAGAACGTTCGACGTCGCCGCCTTCATGGCCGACAAGGAGCCGATGTGGGCGGAGATCCGCGCCCTGCACGGCCTGGCGGAGCACCGCATCAGCGACCTCACCACCTGGAACGCCGCGATCAACTACATGTTCAACGCCGAATGGGACCAGATGTCGTCGCTGACCAAGGCGCGGCAGGCGGGCTGGGACGGCTTCGTGGACACCTGGGAGATGATCCCGCGCCAGCTCGGCCGGCTCGCCCGAGACCGCATCATCCCCATGCCGCCGGGCGGCGGCTGACGCCAGGCCGGCTACGACCGGGCAGTCGCGGCGACCGGCGCCGGCATCCACCCTGCGCGAATGGCGCAGCGGCGTCGCGGCGCTTCGCCATGCATTCCCTGGTGCCCGCCGAGGGACTTGAACCCCCACCCCATTCGGGAACCGCCCTTGTGCGGTCGCGTCTTCCCCATTTCGCCAGGCGGGCTGAACCAGAGACCCGTTACGAACCAAACCTGGTGGCATTTCATGCTCTTGTCACAAAGGCTGCCAGCGGCGCCCGATTCCGTCAAGCGTCGCACATGGCTGTGCGCGGGCCCTTGGCGGCGAGCCCGCCATGCCGCGGTTCCGCCCTCTCCGACGGGCCCGCCGCCCCGCCGGTTTTCTTCCCCACGGTGGAACCTTGCGCGGGCGCGTGACGTTGTTGGCATGAAAAGTCCCGCATTCGCCTTTCGGCTCACAAGGTTACGGAGAGACCCGCATGTCACTGGATGTCGTGGCGATCCAGCCGCTCGTGGCGCTGATTGCAGGAGTTCTGATCCTGCTCATGCCCCGGCTGCTGAACTACATCGTCGCAATCTATCTGATCGCGATCGGCATCATCGGACTGACGAGCTGAACCATCACTTCCAATGAAGACGCCGGGCCGCCACGTGTCCGGTACAACCACCAGCGAAGGAGGCTGACATGGACGAGACCCGGCACATGCCGAACCCCGATCCCGAAAACCGCCGGCCCTACGACCCGGCCGATCCCGTGAACAATCCCCGCGTCGAGCCGGCGTCCAGCGGCATGGGCCGCTACTGGGTGATCGCCGTGCTGGCGCTGGGCATCATCGTCGCCGCGTTCGCCTTCTCCGGCGGCGGCACCGTCGAGGAGGAGGGCCGCGCGTCCGACGTCCCGATGGAGCAGACCACCCCGGCTCCGGGCGCGACGCCCGCTCCGGGCGCCGGCACCCCGCCGGCCGCGGCCCCGGACACGCCGGCGGCCCCGGGCACGGACAACCTGCCCGCCGACAACGCTCCTCCGCCCGCCGCCGACTGACGGCCGAGGCCTTCGGAGCTGACGGAACCGTGGAGCGGAGACGCTCCGCGGTTCCTGTCGTTGCGGCGTCGGCTCACGACCGGATGCGGCGGATCAGCCCGGCGTCGGGGAAGCAGGTCGGGGCGATGCCGTTGGCGGCCTGCCAGCGGCCGATGGCCACCCGGGTGCGGAAGCCGACCAGGCCGTCGGCGCCGCCGACGTCATGGCCCATGGCCACCAGCCGTTCCTGCATGGCGCGCACGTCTCCTCGGGAGAAGCCGGCCATGGTCGCCCAGCGTCCGGAGATGCGCGCGTCGCCACGGATGCGGTCGGCCACATGGCCGACAAACAGGGCGTAAAGGTCAGATTCGTTGTAGGCCTTCAGCACATAGAAATTGTCGGTGACCATGAAGGCCGGTCCGAGCCGCCCGGCCGGCATCAGCAGGTGGCCGCGACCGCCGCGGCCGAAGCCCTGCAGCGCGCCGCCGCTGGTCGTCCGGACGCCGCCCTGCTGCCAGTCGGCGGGCGGTCGGCCCTGGTCAGGCCCCTCCAGCGTGCACGGCACGGCGTCGGGCACGCTCGCCTCCACGCCCCAGCCGCGGTCGGCCTTCCAGCCGTGGGCGGCAAGGTAATTGGCGATGGAGCCCAGCGTGTCGGGCACCGAGTTCCAGATGTCGCGGCGGCCGTCGCCGTCGAAATCCACCGCGTATTTCAGGAAGCTGGTGGGCAGGAACTGCGGCTGGCCGAGCGCGCCGGCCCACGAGCTCTTCAGCGCGTCCGGCGCAACATGGCCCTCCTCGAGGATTCTCAGGGCCGCGACCAACTCGGCGTAGAAGAAGTCGCGGCGGGTCGCCATGAAGGCCTTGGTGGCCAGCGCGCGCACGCCGGAATGGGGCAGGGCCGCCCGCCCGAACGCCGATTCGCGGCCCCAGATCGCCACCACGATCTCGCGCGGAACGCCGTAGCGGCGCTCCACGGCGTCGAGCGTCCGGCTCCATTCGCGCACCAGCGCGCGGCCCGAGCGGGCGAGGCCGGCGAGCTGGTCCTCGGAGAAGTACGCGGCCGGGCTGCGGAACTCCGCCTGGCGCTGGGCGCCGGGCCTGGCCGGCGCGCCGGGCGGGGCGAGGTCGGGCAGCGACCAGTCCAGCGTGACGCCGGCAAGCGCGCGCTGGAACGTCGCCTGCGACACGCCCTGGCGGGCGGCATCGGGCCAGACGCGCGCGGAGAGCCATGTCCGGAACTCGCCCGCCACGCGGTCGCGATAGGGCGTTTGCGCCAGCGCCTGAGGCGCGCCCGCGATCATCGTCAGGGCGACCAGGCCAGCGAGCCATCTTCTCATGCGCATGCTCCTCGTTTCCCGCCGGGGCGGACAGTAGGGCAATCGGGCCCGGCGGCAACCGCGGGCGGCGCAGGAAGACAGGCAGTGCCTCGGGACGTCCCTCCGGGAACGCCGTTGCGGGCACGTCGCCCTGCTCCGGCGCGACCGGAGCGTCCGGCTTCCTCGCTCCGTGACCTTGCTGGTCGTTCCGGACGGTGACGGGAGAGCCGGGACGCCCCTTCGCCTTGCATTCGCCGCGGGGAAGTGAGACGACGCTGGCGGTCGCCGGCCGGCGACCTTCCGACCGCATTTTCCAAGGGACCAGACGGACCGATGACCAAGTGGGTCTACAGCTTCGGGGACGGTGAGGCCGAGGGCCGGGCCGGCATGCGCGACCTTCTGGGCGGCAAGGGCGCCAACCTCGCCGAGATGGCGAGCCTCGGCCTTCCGGTGCCTCCGGGCTTCACGGTGACCACGGAGGTCTGCACCCACTATTACGACAACGGGCGGCAGTATCCGGCCGAATTGCAGGCCGAGGTGGACGCGGCGCTGGCCGAGGTCGGGCGTGTCACCGGGCGCGCCTTCGGCGACGCGAGCAACCCGCTGCTGGTCTCGGTGCGGTCCGGCGCGCGGGCCTCCATGCCCGGCATGATGGACACGGTCCTCAACCTCGGCCTCAGCGACGTGACGGTGGAGGCGCTGGCGGCGCAGTCCGGCAACCGCCGCTTCGCCTTCGACAGCTACCGCCGCTTCATCCAGATGTATTCCGACGTGGTGCTGGGCGTGGAGCACCACGACTTCGAGGAGCTGCTGGAGCAGGTCAAGGACGAGCGCGCGGCGCTGGCCGACACCGACCTGGACGCCGAGGCGCTGGCGGAGGTGGTGGCGCGCTACAAGAAGCTGGTGGAGCGCGAGCGCGGCGAGCCGTTCCCGCAGGATCCGAAGGCCCAGCTCTGGGGCGCCATCGGCGCGGTGTTCGCGTCCTGGATGAACCAGCGCGCGATCACCTATCGCCGGCTGAACGACATCCCCGCCGCATGGGGAACCGCGGTCAACGTGCAGGCCATGGTGTTCGGCAATCTCGGCGACACGTCGGCCACCGGCGTCGCCTTCACCCGCAACCCCTCCACCGGCGAGCGCGCGCTCTATGGCGAGTTCCTGGTCAACGCCCAGGGCGAGGACGTGGTGGCGGGCATCCGCACGCCGCAGGACATCACCGAGGCCGCCCGCATCGGCGCCAAGTCCGACAAGCCGTCGCTGGAGACGGTGATGCCGGATACCTTCGCGGAACTGGTGGACATCGCCGGCCGGCTGGAGCGCCACTACCGCGACATGCAGGACCTGGAGTTCACCGTCGAGCGCGGCAAGCTGTGGATGCTGCAGACCCGCTCGGGCAAGCGCACCGCCAAGGCGGCGCTGAGGATCGCCGTGGAGATGGCGGCCGAGAACCTCATCACCCGCGAGGAGGGGGTCGGCCGGGTCGATCCGGCCGCGCTGGACCAGCTGCTGCACCCCACCATCGACCCCAGGGCGGCGCGCAACGTCGTCGCCACCGGCCTTCCCGCCTCGCCGGGCGCGGCGTCGGGCGAGATCGTGTTCTCCGCCGACGAGGCCGAGAAGATGGCCGCCCAGGGCCGCAAGGTGATCCTGGTGCGCACCGAGACCTCGCCGGAGGACATCCACGGCATGCACGCCGCCCAGGGCATCCTGACGACCCGCGGCGGCATGACCAGCCACGCCGCCGTGGTCGCCCGCGGCATGGGCAAGCCCTGCGTCTCGGGCGCCGGCACCATCCGCGTCGACGAGAAGGCCGGCACGCTCACCGTCAAGGGCGAGGTGTTCTCCAAGGGCGCCGTCATCACCATCGACGGTTCCGCCGGGCAGGTGCTCAAGGGCGCGGTCGAGATGATCGAGCCGGAGCTGTCGGGCGAGTTCGCCACCCTGATGGAATGGGCCGACGGCGCGCGCCGCATGAAGGTGCGCACCAATGCCGAGACCCCGGCGGACGCGCGCACCGCGCGCCGGTTCGGTGCGGAGGGCATCGGGCTGTGCCGCACCGAGCACATGTTCTTCGAGGCCGACCGCATCGTCGCGGTGCGCGAGATGATCCTGGCCGACGACGAGGCCGGCCGCCGCAAGGCGCTGGCCAAGCTGCTGCCGATGCAGCGCGCGGACTTCGTGGAGCTGTTCGAGATCATGCAGGGCCTGCCGGTCACCATCCGGCTGCTGGACCCGCCGCTGCACGAGTTCCTGCCCAAGACCGAGCAGGAGATCGCGGAGGTGGCGAAGGCCATCGGCGCGAGCCCGGAGAAGCTGCGCCGGCGCGCCGGCGAGCTGCACGAGTTCAACCCCATGCTCGGCTTCCGCGGCTGCCGGCTGGCGGTGGTCTATCCCGAGATCGCGGAGATGCAGGCGCGCGCCATCTTCGAGGCGGCGGTGGAGGCCGGCAAGACCACAGGCGCGCCGGTGATGCCGGAGGTGATGGTGCCGCTGGTGGCGGCCCGCGCCGAGCTCGACCAGGTCAAGGCCGTGATCGACGCCGCCGCGGCGTCGGTGATGAAGGAGACGGGCGCGCGCATCGACTACCAGGTCGGCACAATGATCGAGCTGCCGCGCGCGGCGCTGATGGCGGCCGACATCGCCGGTTCGGCGGAGTTCTTCTCGTTCGGCACCAACGACCTGACCCAGACCACGCTGGGCATCAGCCGCGACGACGCCGGCACGTTCCTCGGGGCCTATGTGGCCAAGGGCGTGCTGCCGGCCGACCCGTTCGCCACCATCGACCGCGACGGCGTCGGCGAGTTGGTGCGGATCGCGGTGGAGCGCGGCCGCGGCGCACGGGCCGACATGAAGCTCGGCATCTGCGGCGAGCATGGCGGCGACCCTGCCTCGGTGGCGTTCTGCGAGGCGGTCGGGCTCGACTACGTCTCCTGCTCGCCGTTCCGGGTGCCCATCGCCCGGCTCGCGGCGGCGCAGGCGGCGCTGAAGCTGAAGCCCGCCAGCCAGGCCTGAGGCGCGCCCTGCGCGCCCGTGCGTGAGCCGCCTCACTGGCCGGCGCGCGGGCGGGGGCCATATTTCCTCTGGGGCCGGCTCAAGAGGAGATGTCCATGCGCACCCTGATCGGTTTCGTGCTCGCCGTGGCGATGGCCTCGTCCGCACTTGCCCAGTCGCGGCCGTCCACGCTGTCCATGTCGTGCGCCCAGGCCCGCAGCCTGGTGCAGAGCCGGGACGCCATCGTGCTGTCCACCGGCGGGCGCACCTACGACCGGTTCGTGTCCGGCATCCATGCCTGCGCCCATGCGCAGTATCTGGAGGACCGCTACGTGCCCACGGCGGACAATCCGCAATGCCCGATCGGCTATGTCTGCACGTCCAACCGGCCGTTCTGGCTGGACGACTGAAACCGGGCCGGTCCTCACCGCCGCGACGTGGCGCCCGCCGGCATGCGGGCAAGCCGCTTGTCTTCCGGCTCCGGCTTGGCGCGGGGCAGGCGCAGCGTCTCCGCGGCGCTGCCGTGCGCGGCTGCGAGGCTCGCGGCGTGCAGGCCGGCCATGGCGACGGACAGGGCGAGCAGGGCGAGGCGCAGGACGGTCATGACGCTGGTCCGTGGCGGCCGCTGCTGGCGCGAGTGCTGCAATCGCCGGCCGTGACCCTTGGTCGCCGCGGGCGCGATTGCGGTTCATCGCCGACGCAGAAAACCCGTCGCCCGCCGCCCTGCGCGCGCCGTTAACGGCCTCTCAAGGTTAAAGCCTCAAATTCTCGACATGTGTCGTCGCGACCACAGTGCCGCGACAGGTCGTCCCGCGTTGTTGGGAGTTGTTGCGATGTTGCGTTCGCGTCCGTCCCGCAGGGTCCCGCTCGTCGCCGCCGCGCTGCTGGCCGGCGCGGGACTGTTCTCCTCCAATTCCGTGGTTGCCCTCCAGGACGTGGCGGCGCTGGCGGAGATCGAGGTCGCCGAGACCGCGCGGTGGCGCGCCCATTTCGTGGCCGCGCCGCCGGTTCTGGTCGCCCATGCCGCGCTGGAGAGTTTTGACCTCGGCCTGCACGGCCGGGCCTTCGGACCGAGCGAGGAGGCGGCCGACGACCGCGGCTTCGCGCTGGTGCGTTCGCCCGCGCTCTTGCCGCCGGCGCACATCGTCGCGTCGGAGCGCCCGGCCCGGGCCGGCGCGCGCGTCGGCTCCGCGTTCGGCGCGCTGGGCACGCCGGTTGCGCCCGGCATCCACCCCGCCGCGCTGATCGCCTCCTATGCCGGCATCGGCGAGCATGACGGGGCGACGCCCGGCCGGCTGCGCCTCGTGGCGCTGACGCCGGATGCCGTGACGCCTTCGGCCGCGACCGCGGCGGTGACCGTGCAGGAGGGAACCCTCACGGCGGAACTGCGCGGGTCGGTGGAGCACCGCCCGGCGGCGAGCACCGAGGCGGTCGCCGATGCACCGGCGGAGGTGGCCACGGCCACGCCTGCGGTGGCGACGCTGCGCACGGTGTCGAGCCCGGAGGAAATGGCCCGCGAGCTCAAGTGCATGGCCGAGGCGATCTATTTCGAGGCGCGCGGCGAGCCGGAGAGCGGCCAGTACGCGGTGGCCCAGGTGGTCATGAACCGGGTGCGGTCAGGCTACTATCCCGACACCGTGTGCGGGGTGGTCTACCAGAACAAGCACCTGCGCAACCGCTGCCAGTTCTCGTTCGCCTGCGACGGCATCCCCGACCGGGTCAACGACAAGCCGGCCTGGGCGCTGGCTTCGAAGATCTCGGTCGAGGTGGTCAAGAAGGACCACTTCATGCCCGAGATCGGGGCGGCGACCCACTACCACGCCGACTACGTCAAGCCGCGCTGGATCTGGGACATGGACAAGCTCGACGTGATCGGCCGCCACATCTTCTACCGCGACCTCAGATGGGGCTCGGAGGAGGGCTGACCCGCCCGTCGCGGTCGCCGCCGCGGCCCTCGAACAGGGGCTTGAGCCGGCCGAACTCCGCCGCCGCGAAGTCCAGGAAGGCCCGGACCCGGGCGCTGGACCGAAGATCGGCATGGGTGAGCAGCCACAGCCCCTCGCCATGGCTGGTGTCGGCGTCGCTCAGCCGCACGAGGTCCGCGTCGTGGTCGCCGATGAAGCAGGGCAGCGGGCCGATGTCGGGCCCGGCCCGCACCGCCTCCGCCATGCCCATCACCGTATTGATGCGGTAGCACGGCTCGGTGCCGGTGCGGTCCCTGAGCCAGCCGTTGGGCCAGAACTGGCTCATGCTCTCGCCATAGCCGATCCAGTGCGCCCCGGGCAGCGTTTCGTGCGGTCCGTCGCGGCGTCCGTAGGCGGCGAACGCGATGTCGGCGACCCTGCGCCCGACCAGCGTCTCCGGCGGGTTGGCGGTGGCGCGCACCGCGATGTCGGCGTCGCGACGCGACAGGTTCAGCGCATGGTTCGCCACCACCACGTCGAGCCGGATGTCCGGATAGGCCTGCTTGAAGCGCGCGAGCATGGGCGCCAGCGCATGGACGAACAGAGAATCCGGCGTGGTGACGCGCAACTCCCCGGACGGCTTCAGGTCGCGGCCGGCGATGCGCCGCTCGAAGGCGGTGACGTCCTCGGCCATGCGCTCGGCGAGTTCCACCATCTCCTCGCCGGCCGGGGTCAGCGCATAGCCGGCGCGGCCGCGCTCGAACAGCCGCGCGCCCAGCCGCTTCTCCAGCGCGCCGAGGCGGCGGAAGACCGTGGAGGTGTTGACGCCGAGCGCCCCGCCGGCCCCCGCCAGCGAACGGGTGTCGGCCACCGCCTTGACCAGGCGGAATTCGTCCCAGGGAAGCATTTGGCCGAAGCCCTCCGATTGCATGGACGCAATATCATGACGGATTCGATGCGCATTGTCGTGCGGCGGGGCCGGGTCTAGCTGTGGCGTCGACGGCCGCAAACGGCGCGGCCCATGGAGAGTTCGATGATCGACGCACGCACCGCGCCCTATGGCGCCCTCGTCCTCCGCGTGGCGCTGGGCGCCATGTGGATCGCCCACGGCCTCATGAAGGTGTTCGTGTTCACGCCCGCCGGGTTCGGGGGCTTCCTGGGCTCGCTCGGCTATCCGGCGCTGCTGGCCTGGCCGGTGATCCTGGCGGAGGTGGTCGGCGGCGCGCTGATCGTGGCCGGCCTGTGGGGCCGAGCGGTCTCGCTGGCGCTGGTCCCGGTGATGATCGCCGCGATGCTGGTCCACGTGCCCAATGGCTGGTCGTTCAGCGCCGCCGGCGGCGGCTGGGAATATCCCGCCTTCCTGATCGCCGCCAGCATCGCCCACGCCCTGATCGGCGACGGCGCCCACGCGCTGGCGCGCGATCCCGTGGCGGCGCGGCGGGGGACGCTCGTCGCGGCGGAGTGAGCCGCACGCGCCGGAGACCGTCACCACGCGCGTTGACCGCGGGGTGACGGTCGTTCTCACTGCGGACTACGATGAAATCCGCACGGTCCTCGCGCTTTAGGCCGTGCTGGCGTCGCCGGCGTTCCGCGCCGGGAACAGCAGGCGCTGGTAGACCAGCCCGATGCCCATCAGCACGATGCCGAGCCCGATGAAGGACAGCGCGCGCAGCACGCCCTCCAGGTCGGCCATGTCCGACAGGAACACCTTCGACACCGTGGCGACGACGACCGCGGCGGAGCCCAGCCGCAGCGCGCGCGAGCCGGTCCACAGTCCCGCCAGCAGCAGCGCGACGCCGAAGGCGAGCCACAGCACCGAATAGGCCCACCATTCGGCGGCGCCGGTGACGCCCTGGTCGAGGAACGGGCGGTGCCATAGGGCGCGCAGCGTCAGCGTCGCCCAGGCCAGCGCCAGCGTCAGTGAGACCGCGCCGGCGGCGGTGACGTACCACCACGGACGCCGGCCTCGCGCCCGCAGCGCCAGCGCGCCGGCCGCCAGGGCCGGCAGCAGGTAGCCCGGCAGCAGGGCGTTGATCACGATCCCGGTGCCGACGGGCTCGCCGGTCAGCAACGGGTTGACCGCGACCAGCAGGCCCGCCGTGCCCAGCACCGCCGCGACGCCGCCCAGGGCGATGCCGCCCCAGTCCAGCACCCGGCTGGGGCTGCCGGCCGTGACGCGCTGCACGGCCAGCGCCAGCAGGCAGGCCATCATGACGTCGAGCCCGACCTCCGCCAGGGACGCGGATGCGGCGGCGATGTCGCCCCCGGTAGCCCAGTGGCGGATCTGGAAGGCGGCGAGCAGCGCGGCGAACAGCAGCGCCAGCCCCTCGAACAGCGCCCGCGCCCGGGCGGCGCCGCTGCGGGCGAACAGCACCGCGGCGCCGGCGAAGGCCGCGGCCGGCGCGCCATAGCCCCACAGCAGCGGGTTGAAGATGGG
>JAEWEX010000157.1 GCA_023389135.1 Pseudomonadota bacterium
AATTGGGCAGATGCCGAACCGCCCCGGGCGGTTCCGGAGTTGCGCGCGGGATGGTAGAGCCACCGTGAGGCGCCCGCACGCCCATCGGAGCCGATACGAATGCAGCCCCCCCTCCCGCCGCTCTCGATCTTCCTGATTACCCGCGACGAGGCGGACCGGCTGCCGGCCACGCTGGCCGCGGTCGGGGGGCTCGGACGCGAGATCGTCGTGGTCGATTCCGGATCGACAGACGCGACCGTCGCTGTGGCGGAGGCCGCCGGCGCGCGCGTCGTGGTCAATGCGCCGTTTCCGGGATACGGCCCGCAAAAGCGACTGGCGGAGGACGCCTGCACGCAACCCTGGCTCCTCAACATCGACGCCGACGAGGTGGTGACACCGGCGCTCGCCGACGAAATCCGCGCCCTGTTCACCGATGCGGGACCGGCGGCCGACGGCTACGAGATCTCCATCGTGGAGACCTTCCCCGGCGAGGCGGAGCCCGGCCGATGGGCCTATGCGCTGGCGCCGGTCCGGCTGTACCGCCGCGACCGCGGCCGCTACGCCGACAGCACCGTCCACGACCGCGTCGCCTTCGCGGACGGCGCCCGGATCGAACGGCTGGCCGGCCGCATCCACCACCGTTCGATCCGCTCGCTGGGCGAGCAGCTCGCCAAGCTCGACCGCTACTCGACCATGCAGGCCGAGGACTTCCTCGCCCGCCGCCGCAGGCTGCCGACGCTGCGGCTCTATACCGAGTTCCCGCTCGCCTTCCTCAAGGCCTGGATCGGCCGCCGCCTCATCCTGCGCGGGACGTATGGCTACATGGTCGCGATAAACTACGCGATCTTCAGGCACACGCGCGTTGCGAAGATATATGACAGTTCGATGAAACCGCGCTAGCATCCGATACTTGGCATCGGGGCGATTTGGTGCATGCGCGGAGAAGTCGGGGCGGAGGCGTGAGACCGCCGCAGGCTAATCCTTGTCGGCGCGCCGTCCGGCGCGGGGAAATCGTTCTTCATCCGCCGGCTGCTCGCCGGCGACTGGCCCGACCTGCTGCTGCCGGGCGAATATGCCGATGGCTCTGTCCTGCACGCGCAGGTCAAGCGCCTCGACGCGAAGCTGCCGGACGTGCGCCTGCTGGTGCTCGAATGCGCGACGCATAATCTGGAGGAACTCCGGGGCCTCGAGCGGTGGCGGCGGATGATGTCGCTCATTGACCGGTTCGACGAGATTGTCATCGTCGACCTGGAAGTCCCTCGCGAGGTCGTCGGCCGCCAGTTCCTGCGCCGCATGTTTGCGGGAAAGCGCCCTGCGGAAGCTGCCTCGCGACTGTTTCAGTTCTCCAAATACCGCAGCGCCATGAAATATTTGTGGACGCAAGACGTCGAACGCGCCGGCTCCGCCTGGCGGGACTTCGGCCGGTCGCTGGTGGAAGCCATGCCGGGACGGGTGAGGCTGGTTCGGGTAAAGCGGGACGGGATGGGCTATATCTTCAGCCCGTCGACCCTGCCCGCCTCCCCGGAGACGCACGTCCATTGATCATCAGCCACAGACACCGGTTCATCTTCCTCAAGACGCGCAAGACAGCCGGCACCAGTATCGAGATGGCGCTGCGGCCGCTGCTAGGGCCTGAAGACATTTCGACACCCTGGGAGCCTGACGAGGAGACGACTTTCGGCGAGCCGGGGCCGAGCAATTACGATATTGGCGAACCTCGCTGGACGTTGCGCAACATCTCACGATGGGTGCGGGGAAAGCCCCGTCGCCGGCAGCGGCTCTACGATCACGACAGCGCGGAGACCGTGCGCGCCCATGTCGGAGAGGATGTCTGGAACGAATACTACAGGTTCTGCGTCGAGCGGAACCCGTGGGACCGGCAGGCGTCGCTCTACTATTACAATCTCAAGCGCCACAACCGCACAGGCACCTTCGCCCAGTCGCTTGAACGGCGTCGCTCCATCGTCGACAACTGGAAGATATACACGATCGACGATGTGATCGCGGTCAACGACGTCCTGCGTTACGAAAGCCTCGCGGACGACTTTGCCGCAGCATGCCGCAGGATCGGCATTGACGCGCCCGTGCTGCCGCGCGCGAAGTCCGGATTGCGTGATGCCGGCTCTTACCGACCGCTCTACGACGACGCGCTGCGCGAAAAGGTCGCGCGGATGTATAGAAAAGAGATCGAGGCGTTTGGCTACGAGTTCTAGCGGAAGCGCCTTGCAGGCGAATGCCGACCATGACGCTTCGTCACGCGCCGCCTACTCCGCGAGTAATACAATCTCTCTCACTTCTCCGGCAGGTTCAGGCGGATGTGCAGTTCGCGCAGCTGCCTGGCCGTCACCTCGCCGGGCGCGCCCATCAAGAGATCCTCGGCGCGCTGGTTCATGGGGAACACCACCACCTCGCGCAGGTTCTGCTCGCCCGCCAGCAGCATGACGATGCGGTCGACCCCCGGCGCGATGCCGCCATGGGGGGGCGCGCCCAGCGACAGCGCGCGCAGCATGCCGCCGAACTTCGCCTCCAGCACGTCCTCGCCATAGCCGGCGATGGCGAACGCCTTCTTCATGATGTCGGGGCGGTGGTTGCGGATCGCGCCCGACGACAGCTCGATGCCGTTGCAGACGATGTCGTACTGGTAGGCCAGGATGTCGAGCGGGTCCTTCGTCTCCAGGGCCTCCAGCCCGCCCTGCGGCATGGAGAACGGGTTGTGGGAGAAGTCGACCCGCTTCTCGTCCTCGTTCCACTCGAACATGGGGAAGTCCACGATCCAGCAGAATTCGAAGCGGTCGTCGTCGATCAGGCCGAGCTCCGTGCCGATGCGGGTGCGGGCGGCGCCGGCGAGCTTCGCCGCCCTGGCCTCGGTGTCGCAGGCGAAGAACAGCGCGTCGCCCGGCTTCACGCCGGCCTTGTCGGCGATCTTCCGCAGCACGTCGTCGGGGATGAACTTGGCGATGGGCCCCTTGCCCTCCAGCGCGCCGCGCGGCGGGGATGCGTGGGCGCCCTCGCCGCCATAGGTCTGCGGCAGGTCCTGCCCGCGCTCGAACACGATGTAGCCGAGCCCGGCCGCCCCCTCGCCGCGCGCCCAGTCGTTGAGCTTGTCGAAGAACGAGCGCGGCTGGGCGCCCGCGCCCGGCGCGGGGATGGCGCGCACCACGCCGCCCTGCTCGATGACGCGGCGGAAGGCGTTGAACGTCACCTCCGGATGGGCGAACTCCACCGTCACGTCGGCGATCTCGATGGGGTTGCGCAGGTCGGGCTTGTCGACGCCGTATTTCAGCATCGCCTCGCGATAGGGGATGCGGGGGAAGCTCTGCGTCACCGACCTGCCGCCGGCGAACTCCTCGAACACGCCGCGCAGCACCGGCTCCACCGCCTGGAACACGTCCTCCTGCTCCACGAAGCTCATCTCGATGTCGAGCTGGTAGAACTCGCCGGGCGAGCGGTCGGCGCGGGCGTCCTCGTCGCGGAAGCACGGCGCGATCTGGAAGTAGCGGTCGAAGCCCGCCACCATCAGCAGCTGCTTGAACTGCTGGGGCGCCTGCGGCAGGGCGTAGAACTTGCCCGGATGCACCCGCGACGGCACCAGGTAGTCGCGCGCGCCCTCGGGGCTCGACGCGGTCAGAATCGGGGTCTGGAACTCGAAGAAGCCGCCCGCCTTCATGCGGCTGCGCAGGGCGTCGATGACCTGGCCGCGCAGCATGATGTTGCGGTGCAGCCGCTCGCGCCTGAGATCCAGGAAGCGGTATCGCAGGCGGATGTCCTCGGGATATTCCTGGTCGCCGAACACCGGCATCGGCAGCTCGCCCGCCTCGCCCAGCACCTCGACGCCCGTGACGAACACCTCCACCTGGCCGGTGGGCAGGTCGGGATTGACGGTGCCCTCGGGGCGCATGCGCACCGTGCCGTCGATGCGGATCACCCATTCCGAGCGCACGGCCTCGACGGTCTTGAAGGAGGGCGAATCCGGGTCGGCCACCACCTGGGTGATGCCGTAATGGTCGC
>JAEWEX010000212.1 GCA_023389135.1 Pseudomonadota bacterium
GAACATCACAACGTGCTGGATCATCGCAGGCCGCCTTTCGGAACGGGAGGAAGTCGCGGCCGTCAGCCGGCCGCAAGGAACGGAACCGCCAGCGCCGCCAGGGCCTCCGGTGCCTGGAGATGCGGGAAGTGGCCGGCGCCGGGCAGCGCCTTGAAGCGCGCGCCCGGGATCAAGGCGGCCATGCGCCCGCCATGCTCCACCGGCCAGATGAAGTCGTCGACGCCTGT
Organism: Pseudomonadota bacterium; assembly: GCA_023389135.1. Lineage (GTDB taxonomy): Bacteria > Pseudomonadota > Alphaproteobacteria > Rhizobiales > Methylopilaceae > Agaricicola. Next base: position 228 of record JAEWEX010000212.1, read on the forward strand.
GGCGACCAGCGCCGGCGCCCGGATGCGGGCGAGCAGGTCGGGGCCCACCGCCATGGCCGCCAACGCCACCGACGCCGCCGCATAGGCGCACGGGTCGTTGGCGAGGAACACCGGCCGGTAGGCGGCGCGCGCACCGTCATGGCCGGCGGGAAAGGAGTTTGCGAGGCTGGCGTCCACCGCCTCCGCCATGCCCGCCACCCGCACGCGGGCGGCGCGGTCCTTGATGTAGCGGGCGGCGTCGGGCGTGACGGTGTCGGTGCCGTTGCAGACCACCAGCCGCGCCACCAGCCGCGGATGGCGCGCCGCCGCCACCGCCGCGACGACGGCGCCCATGGCGACGCCCAGCAAATTGATGCGCGCGAGCCCGCGCGCCGCGGCGAACGCCGCGAGGTCGTCGGCGTAGGTCTCCAGGGCGGTGGCGCCGGGCGGCTTCTCCGACAGGCCGGAGCCGCGCAGGTCCAGCGCCCAGGTCTCGCCCGCAAGCAGCGGCTGGAACAGCGCCCAGCTCAGATGCGACCCGCCGAGCTCGTGCACCAGCACGGTCGGCACGCCGCCCTGCCCGCGCGCGACCGCGTGGAGCGAGACCCCGCCGGCATCCGTCCACACGCTCATTCCCCGACGCTCTCCTTGGAGCCGAGGCCGAAATACATCTCGGTGACGCGGGGATTGTCGGCGATGGCGTCGCTGCGGTCGGAGAGCTGGATGCGCCCGCCCTCCAGCAGGTAGGTGCGGTCGGAGATCTGCACCGCGTTCATGACGTTCTGCTCCACCAGCAGGATGGCGATGCCGGCGGCATTGATGTCGCGGACCGTGCGGAACAGCTGCTTGACCACCAGCGGCGCGAGGCCGAGCGTCGGCTCGTCCAGCAGCAGCATGCGCGGCTTGGCCATCAGCGCCCGGCCGATGGCGGCCATCTGCTGCTCGCCGCCCGACAGCGTGCCGGCGAGCTGGCCGGCGCGCTCCTTCAGCCGCGGGAACAGGTCGTAGACCTGCCGCAGGGTCTCGTCCTCATGCCCGCGCGCGCGGGCGCAGTTGGCGCCGACGCGGAGATTGTCCTCGACGGTGAGGCCCGGGAACAGCTGGCGCCCCTCCGGCACCTGCACCAGCCCCGCCTCGACGATCTCGTGGGACGGCCGTCCGTCGAGCCGGCGGCCGTCGAACGCGATCGTGCCGCCGCTGACCGGCACGACGCCGCTGAGGCAGCGCAGCGTCGTGGTCTTGCCGGCTCCGTTGGCGCCGATCATAGCGACCAGCTCGCCCTCGCCGACCGCGATGGACACGCCGCGCAGCACCGAGAACAGCCCGTAGCGCGCATGGAGGTCCGTGACCTCAAGCAGCATGGTCATCCTGCACCCCCATATAGGCCGCCTTCACCGCCGGCGAGCGCACCACGTCGTCCGGCGTGCCGTCCGCGATCAGCCGGCCCTGGTCCAGCACCAGCACGCGGTGGCTGAGGCGCACGATCATGGCCAGCGAATGCTCCACCAGCACGATGCCGATGCCGCTCGCATGCACCGCCTCGACGATCTCGCCGACGCCGTGCTGCTCGCGCAGGTTGAGGCCGGCCATGACCTCGTCCAGCAGCAGGATCTGCGGCCTGGTCGCCAGCGCCCGGGCGAACTCCAGCCGCTTCAGGTCCGGCAGGCTGACCTGGCCGGCGAGCTGGAACCGCTTGCCGTAGAGGCCGACCTGATCGAGCACCCGCGCGGCCGCCTCCACCGCCTCGCCATAGCCGCCGGCGCGCAGATAGGCGCCGGCTACCACGTTCTCAAGCAGGGTCAGCTCCTTGAACGGCCGGCAGATCTGGAAGGTGCGGGTGACGCCGAGTTCCGCGATGTCGTAGGGCCGGGCGCCGGCGATGTCGCGGCCGGCGAAGGCGACGCTGCCCTCGTCGGGCCTGAGGAAGCCGGACACGATGGCGAACAGCGTGGTCTTGCCGGCGCCGTTGGGGCCGATCAGCCCGACGATCTCGCCCTGCGAGACCGACATGTCGACCTTGTCCACGGCGACCAGGCCGCCGAACCGCTTGGTGACGCCCGATGCCCTGAGTTCGAGACGGTCCATGGTCGTCAGCTCCGGGCCGGCGCCGCATCGGCGGTCTCGCTGGCGCGGTGCGCGCGCCGCGCCGCAAAGCGCTGCGAGATCGTGCCGACGATGCCGAACGGGAAGGCGAGGATGGCGACCACCAGGATCAGGCCGTAGATCACCTGGCTGCCGACCGCGATGTGGGTGGAGCCGAAGATGCTCGACGCGAAGTTCAGCCCCTCCTGGATGAACTGCATCAGGATGCCGCCGAGGATCGGGCCGAACACCGTGCCGCGGCCGCCGAGCACGGTGCCCATGACCATGATCAGCGACAGCGGCAGCGCCAGATCGTAGCTCGGCGACACGTAGCGCACGAGGACGGCGTAGAGGCTGCCGCCCAGCGCCGTCAGCACCGCGCTGATGACGAAGGCGCGGCGCTTGGCGCGGTTGATGTCGACCCCCAGCGCCTGGGCGCTGTCCTCCTGCTCGCGCAGCGTGATCAGCGCGAGGCCGAGCCTTGAGCGCTCGAGATGGCGCGTGCCGATCACGATGGCGCACACCAGGGCCAGCGCGATGTAGTAGATCGGCGTCAGGCTGCCGAAGCGCAGGTCCCACACCGACGACGAGGCGGCCATGGAAAACCCCTCGGAGCGGCCGAGCCATGCGGTGTTGACC
>JAEWEX010000163.1 GCA_023389135.1 Pseudomonadota bacterium
GCGCCAGCGCGTCGCCATCGCCCGCGCGCTGGCCATGCAGCCCTCCGTCATGCTGTTCGACGAGCCAACATCCGCGCTCGACCCCGAACTTGTCGGCGAGGTGCTGGCCACCATGGAGCAGGTGGCAGCGGAGGGCATGACCATGATCGTGGCGACCCACGAGATGGGCTTCGCCCGCTCGGTCGCCGACAAGGTGGTGTTCATGGACCAGGGCAAGGAGGTGGAGGCAGGGGCGCCGGAGGATCTGTTCGACCGGCCGAAGCACGAGCGGCTCCAGCGCTTCCTTGAGAAGATCCTCTGAGCCTATGAGGGCGCTCGTCACCGGAGCTGCCGGCTTCATCGGCCTCAATGTCGCCGAGGCGCTGCTGGCGCGTGGCGACGAGGTGGTGCTGGCCGACCGCGCCCCGCTGCCGGAGCGGGCGCGCCGTGACTTCGCCGCGCTGCCCGGCCGCTTCCGCGAGGTCCGGTTCGACGTCGCACAGCCCGATGCCGCCGCCGGCCTGATCGCCGAGGTGGAGCCGACGACGGTGTTCCACGGCGCGGCGCTGACGCCCGGGCGCGGCAGCGAGGCCGCGCGCGCCGCCGACGCCGTGGCGGTCAACGTGCTGGGAACGGTGCGCATGGTGGAGGCGGCGGCGCCGGTGGCGCGTCGCTTCGTGATGCTGAGCTCGGGCTCGGTCTACGGCGCCAATGCGCGCTCGCAGCCCCAACTCGACGAGGCCGGGACGCCGCCCGCCCCCGCCGAGGTCTATCCGGTAACCAAGCTCGCCGCGGAACGGCTGGCGACGCGGCTCGGCGAACTCGCCGAGCTGGACGTGCGCGTCTTGCGCATCGGGACCGCATACGGGCCGTGGGAACGGCGGACGGACGCGCGCGACACGCCCAGCGCGCTGTGGCAGGTGACGCGGCTGGCGCAGGAGGGCCGCGAGGCCGTGCTGCCCCGCGAGGGGCGGCGGGACTGGATTTATTCGCGCGACGTGGCGGGCGCCGCGCTGGCGCTGGCGGATGTCGCGACGCGCCCGTCCGCCGCCGTGAATGTCGGGCTGGGCGACGCGTTTTCCGTCAGCGGCTGGTGCGAGCGCCTGTCCGAACGCTGGCGGGGCTTCCGCCACCGCATCGCGGACGCGGGAGAGGCGGTCAATGTGGACTTCTACGGACCGGACCGCAGCCCGTTGTCGATCGCGCGGCTGACGGGCGAGGTCGGCTTCCGCCCGGCTTTCGGCCTGGACGCCGCCTTCCGCGACCTGATGGGCTGGCTCGACCGGGAGGGCGACCATGGCTGAGGGGCTCGACCTCGTCATCCACGGCGGCACCGTGGTGACGCCGGACGGCGTCGCGGAGACGGATGTGGAGATCGCCGGCGGACGGATCGCGCGGCTGGGCCGGGGCCTGCCGGCGGCGGAGACCGTGGACGCCCGCGGCCTGCTCGTGCTGCCGGGCGGCGTCGACGCCCATTGCCACATCGACCAGATGACCTCCACCGGGGCGCGCACGGCCGACGATTTCCATGACGCGTCGGTGGGGGCCGCCTTCGGCGGCACGACGACGCTCATCGCCTTCGCCGCCCAGCACCGCGGCCAGCGCCTCGCCGCGGTCGTCGAGGACTACCGCGCCCGCGCCGAGGGCCGCGCGGTGGTCGACTACGGCTTCCACATGATCGTGACGGATGCCGGGCCCCGGACCGTGGAGGAGGACATCCCCGCCCTGGTCGCCCAGGGCTTCACCTCCATCAAGATCTACCTCACCTACGACGCGCTCAAGCTGGCCGACACGGCGGCGCTGGACGTGATGCTGGCCGCGCGCCGGCTCGGCGCCATGACCATGGTCCATGCCGAGAGCCACGACATCATCGCCTGGCTGACCTCGCGCATGCTGGCCTCCGGCCACGGCTCGCTGCGGCACTACCCGTTCTCCCGTCCGGCACTGGCCGAGCGCGACGCCACCCACCACGCAATCACGCTGGCCGAGCTGGTGGAGACGCCAATCGTGGTCGTCCACGTCTCCAGCGCCGAGGCGTTGGAACAGATCCGGTGGGCGCGCGCCCGCGGCCAGCCGATCTTCGCGGAGACCTGCCCGCAATATCTGACGCTCACCGCTGACGACCTCGACCGCCAGCCCGAGGAGGCGGTAAAGTTCTGCTGCAGCCCGCCCATGCGGGACGAGGACAGCCAGGACGCGCTGTGGCGGGGCATGGCGGAGGGCGCCGTGTCGCTGGTCTCCTCCGACCACTCCGCCTTCCGGATGGAGGGGCCCGAGGGCAAGCTACGCGCCGGCCCCGACCCGGCCTTCAACCAGGTGCCCTATGGCCTTCCGGGCATCGAGGCGCGGCTGCCGCTGGTGTTTTCAGAAGGGGTGTCGGCGGGCCGCATCGGCATCGAGCGCTTCGTGGAGCTGACGTCGACGGCGCCGGCGCGGCTCTATGGGCTCGCCGGCCGCAAGGGCGTGATCGCGCCGGGCGCCGACGCCGACATCGCGCTTTGGGACGCCAAGGCGCGACGCAGGATCACCGCCGCCGACCTTCATGACGGCGTCGGCTACACGCCTTACGAGGGGCGCGACATCACCGGCTGGCCGGTCGCGACCTTCGTCCGTGGCAAGGCGGTGATGCGGGACGGCCAGCTGCTCGCCCGGCCGGGCCATGGCCGGCTGCTGGCGCGCAATCTTCCCGGCGTGCCGGCGCGATCCGCCCCCGACGGCCGGCGGCGCTTCGACGTCATGGAATGCCGGATGATCGACTGAGTCCTGTCGGCGGCCCGCGCTTTTCGCCGCTTCAATGGAAGTCCCGCGACCTCGGGATGATGCGCACGTTGCGGGGATGGCCATGCCGCTCATAGTGCGGTCTCGTGATCTCGTCGGCGTGGGAAAGAGGCGGTTTCGGCGGCGGCCCCTCGGCCAGCAGCCGCAGGGCGTCGCTGCGGTCCCACAGCCGCTCCGCCATCAGATGGACGACGTCCTCCGGGCTCTTCTGCACCCGGCCCTCCACCACCAGCAGCCGCGCGCCCATCACCACCCGGCGGAACGCCTCGAAGCGGCGCGCCCACAGCACGATGTTCACGACCCCGGTCTCGTCCTCCAGCGTGATGAAGATGGCGTTGCCGGCGCCAGGCCGCTGGCGCACCAGCACGACGCCGGCGGTGCGCGCGAACGCGCCGTCGCGCCGCGCCGACACCTCGGCGCAGGTGAGCATGCGCTCCGCGGCGAATGCCGGCCGCAGGATCGCCATGGGATGGGCCTTCAGCGACAGCCGCACCGTCTGATAGTCGGCCACCACATGCTCGCCCAGCGTCATGGCGGGCAGCGGACGGTCGGGCTCCTGCGCCAGTTCGCGGGCGTCCGCCGCCGCGAACAGCGGCAGTTCGGCCGCATCCGGCATGCGCCGCACCGCCCACAGCGCCGCCCGACGGTCGAGCCCCAGCGAGCGGCAGGCATCGGCCTCCGCGAGTTTCTCCAGCGCCGCGCGGGGCAGGCGGGCGCGGCGGGCGAGGCCCTCGACATCCCGCAAGGGCGTGGCCCGCGCCGCCATGATCGCCGTCGCCCAGCCTTCCCGGAAGCCGTCGATCTGGCGCAGCCCGATGCGCAGCGCCGGCGCCCCGCCGGGCGCCCTCTCGATCGTGCTGTCCCACGCGCTCGCGACGACGTCGGGGCCGCGCACCTCGACCCCGTGCTCGCGCGCGTCGCGCACGATCTGCGCCGGGGCATAGAAGCCCATGGGCTGGGAATTGAGCAGCGCGCAGGCGAACGCAGCCGGGTGATGGCATTTGATCCAGGACGAGACATAGACCAGCTTGGCGAAGCTCGCGGCATGGCTCTCGGGGAAGCCGTAGGAGCCGAACCCCTTGATCTGCTCGAAGCAGCGCTGCGCGAAATCGCGCCCGTAGCCGCGCGCCGCCATGCGCTCCACCATCAGGCCCTCGAAGGTGTGGATGGTGCCGACATTGCGGAACGTCGCCATGGCGCGGCGCAGCTGATTGGCCTCCACGTCGGTGAACCGCGCCGCGACCATGGCGAGCCGCATGGCCTGTTCCTGGAACAGCGGAACGCCAAGCGTCTTTTCCAGCACGTCCCGCAGTTCGTGCCTGTCGCCGTGCTCCGGCGCGGGCGAGGGGTAGTCCACCCGCTCCAACCCGTTCCGCCGGCGCAGATAGGGATGCACCATGTCGCCCTGGATGGGGCCCGGCCGGACGATGGCGACCTGGATGACGAGGTCGTAGAACGTCTGGGGCCTGAGCCGCGGCAGCATGTTCATCTGCGCGCGGCTCTCGACCTGGAACACGCCGAGCGAATCCGCCCGGCACAGCATCCCGTAGACGGCCGGGTCGTCCTTCGGCACGCTGGCGAGGTCGTGGTCGATGCCGGCATGGCGGCGCAGCAGGTCGAAGGCCCTGCGGATGCAGGTCAGCATTCCGAGCGCCAGGATGTCGACCTTCATCAGCCCGAGCGCGTCGATGTCGTCCTTGTCCCATTCGATGAAGGTGCGGTCGGCCATGGCCGCGTTGCCGATGGGGACGAGTTCGTCCAGCCGCCCGCGCGTCAGCACGAAGCCGCCCACATGCTGCGACAGGTGGCGCGGGAAGCCGAGCAGCCGGGTCGCCAGAGACACCGCGCGGCGGATCTCGGGGTTGTCGGGATCGACGCCCGCCTGGCGGATGTGCTCGTCGGGGATGCCGCTGCCCCAGCTTCCCCACACGGTGCCGGCGAGCCGCGCGGTCACGTCCTCGGTCAGGCCCAGCACCTTGCCCACCTCGCGGATGGCGCTGCGCGGCCGGTAGCGGATTACGGTGGCGGCGATGCCGGCGCGGTGGCGGCCATAGCGCTCGTAGATGTGCTGGATGATCTCCTCGCGCCGCTCGTGCTCGAAATCGACGTCGATGTCGGGCGGCTCCTTGCGCTCCCGCGACAGGAAGCGCGCGAACAGGAGGTCGTTCTCCATGGGATCGACGGCGGTGATGCCCAGCACGTAGCAGACCGCGGAATTGGCCGCCGAGCCGCGGCCCTGGCACAGGATGCCCTTGTCCTCGGCGACCCGGACGATGTCGTGGATGGTGAGGAAATAGCGCGCGATGTCCTGATCCGCGATGAAGGCCAGTTCCTGCTTCAGCAGGCGCTCCACCTTCTCGGGGATGCCGTCCGGATAGCGCATGAAGGCGCGCCGCCAGGTCAGCTCCTCCAGCCATCCCTGCGGCGTGCGGCCGAGCGGCACCGGCTCGTCGGGATAGTCGTATCCCAGTTCGTCCAGCGTGAACGCGATGCGGCCGAGCAGCGCCTGCGTCTCCGCGACCGCTTCGGGCGCGTCGCGGAACAGCCGGGCCATCTCCGCCGGCGGCTTCAGGTGGCGCTCCGCATTGGCCTCCAGCAGGCGGCCGGCGGCCTCGAGCGGCACGCCCTCCCGGATGCAGGTGAGGACGTCGTGAAGGTCGCGCTGGGCCGGGCGGTCGTAGAGCGCGTCGTTGACGGCGATCAGCGGCAGCCCCGCCTCCGCAGCCATCGCCCGCAGGATCGCAAGCCGGCGGCGGTCGTCGCCGCGGCCTCCCATGGCGCAGGCGAGCCAGGCCGCCCCCGGCGCCGCCGCGGCGAGTTCGGCGAGGACCGCGGACAGGCCCTGCGTCCGCCGCCCGGGCATGGCGACGAGCAGCAGGTCGCGCGTGTCGGCCAGGAGGTCGCCCCGCACCAGGCGGCATTCGCCCTTGGCCGCCTGGAGGTTGCCGTGCGTAAGCAGCCGGCACAGCCGGCCCCAGCCCGTCCGGTTCTGAGGATAGGCAACGATGTCGGGCGTGCCGTCGGCGAAGGCGAGCCGCGCGCCCACCGCCAGCCGGAAGGCCTGCGCCCGCCGTCGCAGGTCCTCGCGCCCGACCGGCATGGTCCCTGCCATGGGATGCTCGACCAGCACCGTTTCCCCCGGCGAGGAGCCCTGGCGCAGCTTCTCCGGCGGCGGCGCGCCGTCGTCGCGAAGGTCGCTCAGCGCCGAATGGGCGCGCACCACGCCGGCGACCGAATTGCGGTCGGCGATGCCGATCCCGGTGTGGCCGAGCAGCAGGGCGGTCAGCACCATGTCCTGCGGATGAGAGGCGCCGCGCAGGAAGGAGAAATTGGTGGTGGCGGCGAGTTCCGCATAGGCCGCGCCCGCGCCGGGCGGCCGGCGTTCCGGCCCGGCGGAGGGCGTCAGGCGGATGACCTCGGCCGCGGTCCCCTGCCGTGTCCTCATGCGAACAGCCCGTGCAGGAACCAGCGCGGCACGCCGGTTTCGCGGCCGAACAGGCCCTCGCGGAACACCCAGAAGCGGTGGCCCGCCTCGTCTTCCACGCGGAAATAGTCGCGGGTGAGGCTGTCGTCGCCGCGCCGCCACCATTCCGGCGCGATGCGCTCCGGCCCCTCCGCGCGTGCGACCTCGTACATCCTGCGCCGCCAGCGGAAACGCCGCGGCGGGCCGTCGGGCACCTCGGCCAGCGCCTCGATGGGCTGCGGAGGATCGAACAGGTGCAGCGGCCGCGGCGGCGGCTCGCCGGGCTCCGGCGGCGGCCAGGTCCCGGCGGGAGTTGCGCCGGCGGGTGCGGTAGCAGGCACCATCCGCGCGGCGCGCTCCGGCACATGGCTGTCCGCCGGCACGATGCGCCTTAGCGCGGTCGCGCCGAAGCGGGCGGCAAGACGGTCGATCAATCGCTCGACCTCCTCCGCATCGGCCGTGCGGCGGTCGAGCCCCGC
>JAEWEX010000172.1 GCA_023389135.1 Pseudomonadota bacterium
CACAGGGGCGAGGCGGAGGAGGACGGCGCCCGCCGCGCCGTCGCGGCGCGGCAGGATGTCGGCGCGCTCGGCGGCCCCGACCGCGAAGCCGGCGAGGTCGTACTCGCCGTCGGCGTAATGGCCCGGCATCTCGGCGGTCTCGCCGCCGATCAGCGCGCAGCCGGCGTCGAAGCAGCCGGTGGCGATGCCCTTGACCACGTCGACCGCGACCTCCTGCGACAGCCGCCCGGTGGCGAAATAGTCGAGGAAGAACAGCGGCTCGGCGCCCTGGACCACGAGGTCGTTGACGCACATGGCGACCAGGTCGATGCCGATGGAATCGTGGATGCCGGTGGCGCTGGCGATCTTCAGCTTGGTCCCGACGCCGTCGGTGGCGGCCACCAGCACGGGGTCGGTGAAGCCCGCCGCCTTCAGGTCGAACAGCCCGCCGAAGCCGCCGATGTCGGCGTCCGCGCCGGAGCGGCGGGTGGCGCGCACCAGCGGCCCGATGGCCTTGACGAAGGCGTTGCCGGCATCGATGTCGACGCCCGCGTCGCGATAGGTCAGGCCGTTGGTGGGGAGCTTCGGCAAGGGCGCGGCCTCCGGTCGATCGCGGCCCCCGCTTAGCCGGTCGCGGGGGGTATTTCAACGCGCATCCTTTGACGGAGCGCGTCGCCCATGCCACCTGTCTGCAATCAAGCGGGATCCGGCCGTTGAACATTCCCACGCTCATCACCCTCGCGCGCATCCTGGCCGTGCCCGTGACGGTCTGGCTGATCGCCGCCGGGGACCTGGCGCCGGCCTTCGTGCTGTTCGTGCTCGCAGGCATCACCGACGGCATCGACGGCTACCTCGCGCGCCGCTGGAACCAGCGCACCACGCTCGGCGCCTATCTGGACGCCATCGCCGACAAGGCGCTGCTGGTGTCGATCTACGTGACGCTCGCCATCACCGGGGACATTCCGCGCTGGCTCGCCATCGCGGTGGTGTCGCGGGACGTGATGATCGTGGGCGCGGTCATACTGTCGTGGGTGCTGAGCCACCCGGTCAAGATCAGGCCGCTGTTCGTCTCCAAGGCGAACACGGCCCTGCAGATCGTGTTCGCGGCCATGGTGCTCGGTCTCGGCGGGCTCGATCTCGCGGAGCCAGCGCTGGTGTTTTGGGGTGCGGTCGCGGTCGCGGCATTGACGGTCGCATCCGCCGGCGCATACCTCGTCCAGTGGGTCCGGCACATGGCCGGCTTCGAGGAAAATCGTGAGGTCTGAACCTTGACCTTCCAGCGGCAGGTGGCGTTCTGGGTCGGCGCGCTGATCGTGCTCGTGCTGCTGCTGTGGCTGCTGAGCGGCGTGCTGCTGCCGTTCGTGGCGGGCATGGCGCTGGCCTACCTGCTCGATCCGGTCGCCGACCGGCTGGAGCGGATCGGCGTCAGCCGCCTGATCGCGACGCTCATGATCCTCGCCGCCTTCATCGTCATCTTCGTGATCGCGATGATGCTGGTGGTGCCGCTGCTGGCGGACCAGCTCGGGCAGCTCATCGCCCGCCTGCCGGACTATGCGCTGCGGCTGCAGCAGCTCATCTCGGAGCCGGGGCAGGAGTGGCTGCGCGAGTTCCTCGGCAGCAGCCTCGACAATGTGCGCGGCTCCATCGGCCAGGTCGTGGGGCAGGGCGCGAGCTGGCTCACCGCCTTCCTGACGCAGGTGTGGGCCGGCGGGCAGGCGCTGATGTCCATCGTGTCGCTGCTGGTGGTGACGCCGGTGGTGGCGTTCTACCTGCTGGTGGACTGGGACCGCATGGTGAGCTCGGTCGACCGCGCCATCCCCCGCCAGTATCTCGGGGAGGTGCGCACCATCGCCGCCGACATCGACGGCGCGGTGTCCGGCTTCATCCGCGGGCAGGCGCTGGTGTGCCTGTTCCTCGGCGTGTTCTACGCCGTGGGGCTGACCATGGTCGGCCTGAACTTCGGCCTGCTGATCGGGCTCGGCGCCGGCTTCCTGTCGTTCATCCCCTATGTGGGCTCGCTCACCGGGCTGGTCATGTCGGCGGGCGTGGCGCTGGCCCAGTTCGCGCCCGACTGGATATCGGTCGGGCTGGTGCTCGGCGTGTTCTTCGTCGGCCAGTTCCTGGAGGGCAACATCCTGCAGCCCAAGCTGGTGGGCCGCTCGGTCGGGCTTCACCCGGTGTGGCTGATGTTCGCGCTGTTCGCGTTCGGCTCGCTGATGGGCTTCGTCGGCCTGCTGCTGGCGGTGCCGCTGGCGGCCGCCATCGGCGTGCTCGCGCGCTATGCGCTCGGGCGATACATGAACAGCCCGCTCTATGCCGGTCTGCCCGGCCAGAAAAAGCGCGACCGCGACCTGCCGCCGGCCGCCTGAGGCATGGACCGCGAGCCGCCGCGCCAGTTCGTGCTCGACCTCGACCCCGCGCCGCGCTACGGCGCGGACGACTATCTGGTCACGCCCGCCGTGGCGGCGGCCCACGCGCTGGTGGCGTCGTGGCCCGGCTGGCCCCAGCGGGCGCTGCTGGTCGCCGGACCGCCGGGCGCGGGCAAGTCGCATCTCGCGTCGCTGTGGTCCGAGCGG
>JAEWEX010000262.1 GCA_023389135.1 Pseudomonadota bacterium
TCGCCATCCTGTGCTCCTCGCCGAAGCCGTCGGGGCGCAGGCCGGGAGGATCGGTCAGCTCGTCATTGCGCCAGACCAGCTCGAAGGCCGCGCCGGGCTCGGCGGCCATGTCGCCCGCCGCCAGCCATTTCCGGCGCTTGTCGCTCTCGGTGAGATAGGCCCAGACCCGCTCCACCGGGCCGGGCAGCAGCCGCTCGATGGTCAGCGTGGCGGGCTCGGTCAGAACGCCGTAATGGTCCAGCATGGCGGTCGCGGTCATCGGTCGTCTCCTGTGTCGGATGAGGTTTGCCGGTCCTCCTCGCGGAGGAGCCTGTCGAGGATGTCGAGCCGTTCGGTCCAGAACCGCTCGTAGAACGCCAGCCACTCATGGGCGCCGGCCAGCGGGCCGGGGTCGAGGCGGCACAGATGGGTGCGGCCGCGCACCTCGCGGCGGATCAGCCCGGCGCTTTCCAGCGCCTTGATGTGCTTGGACGCCGCGGCCAGGGACATGTCGAGCGGTTCGGCCAGCTGGCCGACGGTGCGCTCCCCCGCTGCGAGGTCTCGCAGGATGCGCCTGCGGGTGGGGTCGCCGAGAGCGTGGAACACGGCGTCGAGCTTGCGCGTCTGAACATCAACCATGCGGTTGAATATACGCGTCCCCGGATATTAGTCAACCAAACGGTTTAATGATCGACGAAATAGCGTCGGTCGAGCGGCAACGCGATCCGGAGCCGCCAACGAAAACGGCCCGGGATCGCTCCCGGGCCGTATCACGTTCAGTCGAAGTCGCGCCGCGTCAGACCTGCGGCTGCGGCTCCAGGCCGGCGTCGGGGTCGGCCTTGGGCTTCGGCTTGGTGCTCGGCACCGCGGAGCCGCGCGGGGCGGGCGGCAGGTCCTGCTCGCGCACGGGCGGGTGTCCCGCGATCAGCCCGACGATCTCCGCGCCCGACAGCGTCTCGTATTCGATCAGGCCCTTGGCCAGCGTCTCCAGCGACTCCCGGCCCTCGGCGAGGATGGCGGTCGCCTTCTCGTAGCCCTCGTCCACCAGCCGGCGCACCTCCGCGTCGATGGTCTGCGCGGTCGCCTCGGAAACGTTCTGCTGGCGCGACACGGAATGGCCCAGGAACACCTCCTCCTGGTTCTCGCCATAGGCGACCTTGCCCAGCGCCTTGGAGAAGCCCCAGCGGGTCACCATGGCCCGCGCCAGCCGGGTCGCCTGGTCGATGTCGCTCTGGGCGCCGGAGGTCACCTTGTCGTCGCCGAAGATCATCTCCTCGGCCACGCGCCCGCCCATCAGGATCGCGAGCCGCGAGGTCATCTGCTCGTAGCTCATGGACAGCTTGTCCCGCTCGGGCAGCTGCATGACCATGCCGAGCGCGCGGCCGCGCGGGATGATGGTCGCCTTGTGCACCGGGTCGGTCGCCGGCACGTTGAGCGCCACGATGGCGTGCCCGGCCTCGTGATAGGCGGTGAGGCGCTTCTCCTCCTCGGTCATGACCAGCGTGCGCCGCTCGGCGCCCATCATGATCTTGTCCTTGGCGTCCTCGAACTCGGTATGCGTCACCATGCGCTTGGAGCGCCGGGCGGCCATCAGCGCCGCCTCGTTGACGAGGTTCATGAGGTCGGCGCCGGAGAAGCCGGGCGTGCCGCGCGCGACGGTCTTGAGATCCACGTCGGGCGCCAGCGGCACCTTGCGCACATGGACGCGCAGGATCTTCTCGCGGCCGACCACGTCGGGGTTCGGCACCACCACCTGGCGGTCGAAGCGGCCCGGGCGCAGCAGCGCCGGGTCCAGCACGTCCGGCCGGTTGGTGGCCGCGATGATGATGATGCCCTCATTGGCCTCGAAGCCGTCCATCTCCACCAGGAGCTGGTTCAGCGTCTGCTCGCGCTCGTCATTGCCGCCGCCGAGGCCCGCGCCGCGATGGCGGCCGACAGCGTCGATCTCGTCGATGAAGATGATGCAGGGCGCGTTCTTCTTGGCCTGCTCGAACATGTCGCGCACGCGCGACGCGCCGACGCCCACGAACATCTCCACGAAGTCGGAGCCCGAGATGGTGAAGAACGGCACGTTGGCCTCGCCCGCCACCGCGCGCGCGATCAGCGTCTTGCCGGTGCCCGGAGGGCCGACCAGCAGCACGCCGCGCGGGATGCGGCCGCCGAGCCGCTGGAACTTCTGCGGGTCGCGCAGGAACTCCACGATCTCGGTCAGGTCGTCCTTGGCCTCGTCGACGCCCGCCACGTCCTCGAAGGTGACGCGGCCATGAGCCTCCGTCAGCAGCTTCGCCTTGGATTTGCCGAAGCCCATGGCCTTGCCGGCGCCGCCCTGCATCTGACGCGACAGGAACACCCACACCGCGATCAGCGCGATGAAGGGCAGCCACGAGATCAGCAGGCTCAGGAACCAGGGGATGTTGTCCTGCGGCGGCCGCGCCGTCACCGAGACGCCCTTGGTGTAGAGCCGCTCGACCAGCGTCGGGTCGTTGGGGGCGTAGGTCTGGAACTGCCGCCCGTCCGCGAAGGCGCCGGAGATGTTGTTGCCCTCGATCAGGACCGTCCTGACGCGACCGCCCTCGACCTCGTTGAGGAGTTCGCTGAACGAGATCTCGTTGGAGGCCGCGCGCTGGCTCGGATTCTGGAACAGCGTGAACAGCGCGAGCAAAAGCAGGACAATGATCACCCAGAGGGCGAAATTACGGAAATTCGGGTTCATGAACGTTTCCCGGCCGATGCGGCGATGGCGGGCGCGCCGCGCGCACCCGCTCCGTTGAGGGGAATGTAGGAGGCCCCTG
>JAEWEX010000344.1 GCA_023389135.1 Pseudomonadota bacterium
CGCGGCCGTCGCGGACGCGGCATTGCAGGGCAGGGAGGAACGGCGCCGGCGGCATCGGCCGCGCGGGCAGCACGCCAAGCAGGTCGCGGTCCGGCGGGGCGGAGCCCCCTCCGCACGCCGCCCGGCCGAGGCCGGCGGACCCACAAGAGCAAACCACGAATCTTCGGGAGGAAACCCAATGAACAGAGCCACCCTGACCATGACGGCCGCCGCGGCGGCCATCGCCGCCGCCGGCCTTCCGGCCTGGTCGCAGGACGCGAAGATCTCCAACGACACCGTGAAGATCGGCGTCCTCACCGACATGTCGGGCCAGTTCTCCCACGAGTCCGGCGAGGGCTCTGTCAACGCCGTGCGCATGGCGGTCGAGGACTTCGGCGGCACCGTGCTCGGCAAGCCCATCGAGGTGGTGGTCGCCGACCACCAGAACCGCAACGAGGTCGCGGTGGCCCGCGCCGCGGAATGGTACGACCGCGACGGCGTCGACATGATCGCCAACCTCATCAACTCCGCCATCGCGCTGGCGGTGACCAACATCGCAGCCGAGAAGAACAGGATTGCGATCGTGAACGGATCGGGCACCTCGCGCCTGACCAATGACAGCTGCACCGCCAACTCGATCCACTACGCCTACGACACCTATGCGCTGGCGCAGGGGACGGGCAAGGCGCTGCTGGCCGAGAAGCTGGACAGCTGGTACTTCCTCACCGCCGACTACGCCTTCGGCCACGCGCTGGAGGGCGACACCGCCGCGGTGGTGAAGGCCGGGGGCGGAGAGGTGGTGGGATCGGTGCGCTATCCCATCGACACCACGGACCACTCCTCCTTCCTGCTGCAGGCGCAGGCCTCCGGCGCCGAGGTCGTGGCCATCGCCGGCTCCGGCACCGTGTTCATCAACGCCGTGAAGTCGGCAAAAGATTTCGGCCTGACCGAGGGCGGCCAGACGCTGGCAGGCCTGCTGGTGTGGGTCACCGACGTCCATTCCATGGGCCTGGAGGTCGCGCAGGGCCTGGTGCTGACCAACGGCTTCTACTGGGACGCCAGCGACGGCACCCGCGAGTTCTCCAAGCGCTTCATGGACAGGATGGGCCGCATGCCGCACATGGGCGACGCCGGCGACTACTCCTCCACCATGCACTACCTGAAGGCCATCGAGGCCGCGGGCACCGACGCGGCCGACGCCGTCATGGCCAAGATGCGCGAGATGCCGGTGGACGACTTCTTCGCCCGCAACGGCCGCATCCGCGAGGACGGCCGCTTCGTCCACGACATGTATGTTTACGAGGTCAAGACCCCGGCGGAGTCCAAGGGACCCTGGGACTACTACAAGCTGCGCGCCACCATCCCCGGCGACGAGGCGTTCCGCTCGCTGGCGGACAGCAAGTGCCCGCTGGTGAAGAAGAACTGACGCGCCGAGCCTTGCCCCCTCCCCGCGCGGGGAGGGGGCGTCACTTCACCGCCAGGATCTCCTCCGCCGCATAGCGCATGCGGTAGGTCATGGCGCGGGCGTCGATGGGCTCGCGGCACCGGTCGCACACCATCTCCGGACGGAAGTCCTGGCCGCAGCTCCGGTGCTTCAGCACCAGCGGCGGCTCGCCGCCTGCGTGCCAGCGGTCGCCCCAGGCCATCATCATGATCATGGACCCGTACAGGTCCTTGCCCTTGTCGGTGAGGCGGTACTCGAACCGGTCCGGCCCCTCGCGGTATTTCCGCCGCTCGAACACGCCCTCCGCCGCCAGCCGCGCCAGCCGGTCGGTCAGCACGTTGGAGGCGATGCCGAGCTGACCGATGAGGTCGTCGAAGCGCCTGACCCCGAAGAACGCCTCGCGGATGATGAGGAAGCTCCAGCGGTCGCCGATGATCTGCAGCGTGCGCGCCACCGAGCACGGCCTGCCGCGGGCGAACTGGGCGGGGTCCGACGAGCGCCGCGAGCGCTTGGCCGCCTCCGGCGGGGTGCGCCCCGCCCCGGGGCCGTCGCGATAGGTGACGTCGCTGGCGCTGACCTCGCCGCCGCAGGCGGAGCACGCGATCACCGGCGACGACACGCAGCCGCATGCGGTGTGGACCAGCTCCAGCGGCGGCGCGCCGCCGTCGCCGAGCCAGCGGTCGCCGAAGCGCATCAGCGCGATGAAGCTGGCGTAGAGGTCGAGCCCGACCCGCGTCAGCCGGTATTCGTAGCGGCTGGAGGTCGGGGAGTAGTGCACCTGCCGGAAGATGCCCTGCCGGGTCAGCTTCTTCAGCCGCTCGGTCAGCGTGCCGCGCGGCAGGCCGAGCTGGGCGCGGAACGTCTCGAACCGGCGCGCGCCGAAAAACGCCTCGCGGATGACGAGGAACGTCCATGCGTCCGAGAGGATGCCCACGGTGCGGGCGACGGAGCAGTTCCTGTCACGCCCCCTGGGGCCGCCATTGGGTGTCATCGGGCTCCCGCCGTCGCGACGCGTCGCCCGCCCGGGGCGGGCCGGCGCCATGAGTTCATTTAAGAAAGCGGACCGGTCGGGCGCAAGGCCTGGTTGGTCCCGCGGGCGCCGGGGGCGGGGAGAAAGCGGCTGGCAGGGGCTGCGGCGGGTAGACCGCAGGGCCCGCCCGTCAGTTGAACTCCACCGCGGGGTCCGGCGCCAGCGGGTCGAGGGCGGAGGGGATCGAGGCCTCGGTGTCGCCCGCCAGCGGGGCCGGCGTCTCGTTCAGGGCCGGCGGGGCGAGCGG
>JAEWEX010000360.1 GCA_023389135.1 Pseudomonadota bacterium
GTCCGGCGACCTCGTGACCGGGACGGCGGTCCAGTATGCGGCCGCGCTGGTGCCCACGGTCGTGGTGGCCGCCGCCACCGAGACCGGCCGGTTCGACATGAGCGCCGAGGCGATCCTCGGCCTCGGCTGGGCGGTGCTGGTGCTGTCGGTGGGCGCGGTGGTGCTGCTGATGTTCCTCATCCGCCAGGGCGCGCTGTCGCGGGTGACGGCGCTGCTCTACCTGGTGCCGGCGGTGGCGGCGCTGATGGCGTTCGCGCTGTTCGGGGAGACCCTGTCCCTGCTCCAGATCGCCGGCATGGCGGTGACCTGCGTCGGGGTCGCGCTGGCCACGGGGCGACGGTAAGGCCGCCGCGCCGAAAGGGGTATTGCAGCGCAGCACGGCGCACTCCACCATCGCGCGCATCCACAGCGATCCGGAGACGAGCCATGGCCCAGCCGCAGACCGAGCCCGCCGCGACGGACCGCAGCATCGCCCGCGCCGCCGCCGTCGCCCTGGCGCTTGAGGGCCTGAAGGACGATGCGGCCGCCGCCATGCGGGCGCGGCTCGCCCCTGCCGGGCGGGTCGACGCCGATGCGCTGGAGCGTGACCAGCATGCTGCGCACGGCCTGGCGTGGCTCGCCACCTATGCGGTCGCGGTGCGCGAGCTGGCGCGCTGGGCGGAACGGCTCGACGCCGACGGCCGCTTCGGCGGCGTGGAGCGCATGCTGCTGGAGATCGGCGTCGGCGAATACGCCGCGCAGTGCTTTTCCGGCATCGCCATGAGCCAGACCGAGATCGTCCGGACCTCCGATTTCGGCCTAGCGCCCGGGACGGTGGCGGCGCGGCGCACGGCCGCGGTGGAGGAGGCCATCGCCGCGGGCACCTCGGCGAGCGCGCGCGAGACGCTCGCCGGGCTGATGCGGCAGGGCCATCCGGGCCTGGTGGGCGAGACCGGCGAGGACGAGACGCTCGCGCAGATCCGGGAGGAGATGCGGCGCTTCTCCGAGGCCGAGGTGCAGCCCCACGCCCATGGCTGGCATCTCGGCAACGAGTACATCCCCCTGGAGACCATCGATAAATTGTCCGAGCTGGGCGTGTTCGGGCTCACCATCCCCGAGGAATTCGGCGGGCTCGGGCTCGGCAAGGAATCCATGGTGGTGGTCTCCGAGGAGCTGTCGCGCGGCTATATCGGCGTCGGCTCGCTGGGCACCCGCTCGGAGATCGCCGCGGAACTCATCCTCGCCGGCGGCACCGACCGGCAGAAGGCGCATTTCCTGCCGAAGCTCGCCTCCGGCGAGATCCTGCCCACGGCGGTGTTCACCGAGCCCAACACCGGCTCCGACCTCGGCGCGCTCAGGACCCGCGCGGTGCGCGACGGCGACGACTACGTCGTCAGCGGCAACAAGACCTGGATCACCCACCCCGTCCGCGCCGACCTGATGACGCTCATGGTGCGCACCGATCCCGCCGAGCCGGGCTGGAAGGGCCTGTCCATGCTGCTGGCCGAGAAGCAGCGCGGCACCGACGACGACCCGTTCCCCGCCGAGGGCATGACGGGGGGCGAGATCGAGGTTCTCGGCTATCGCGGCATGAAGGAGTTCGAGATCGGCTTCGACGGCTTCCGCGTGCCGGCGGAGAGCCTGCTGGGCGGCGTCGAGGGCCAGGGCTTCAAGCAGCTCATGCAGACCTTCGAGGCCGCGCGCATCCAGACGGCGGCCAGGGCCGTGGGGGTCGCGCAGGCGGCGCTGGACCTCGCGCGGCGCTATGCCGGCGAGCGTCAGCAGTTCGGCAAGCCGCTGTTCGCGTTCCCCCGGGTGGCCGACAAGATCGTGCTGATGGCGGTCGAGATCGCGCTCGCCCGGCAGATCACCATGTTCGCCGCCCGGGAGAAGGACGAGGGCCGCCGCTGCGACCTGGAGGCCGGCATGGCCAAGCTGCTGGCGGCGCGGGTCGCCTGGGCCGCCGCCGACAACGCCTTGCAGATCCATGGCGGCAACGGCTTCGCCCTGGAATATCCCGTGAGCCGGCTCCTGTGCGATGCCCGCATCCTGTCGATCTTCGAGGGCGCGGCGGAGATCCAGGCGCAGGTGATCGCCCGGCGGCTGCTGGAGGCGGAGTAGCCGCCGGCCGGCCCGGCCCGCGCCGGCCCTATCCCCGGGAAGGGCTTGACCGTCGCGGCACCCCGTCGCAAGAAAACGCCAGCCACGAGGATAACGCCATGCAGCCCTTCACCACGCTCACGGGCGTCGCCGCCCCCATGCCGGTGGTCAATGTCGACACCGACATGATCATCCCGAAGCAGTACCTGAAGACCATCAAGCGCACCGGCCTCGGCAAGGGCCTGTTCTCCGACCGCCGGTTCCGCGAGGACGGCTCGGAGAACCCCGACTTCGTGCTCAACAAGCCGGCCTACCGCAATGCGCAGATTCTGGTCGCCGGCGACAATTTCGGCTGCGGCTCGAGCCGTGAGCACGCCCCCTGGGCGCTGCTCGACTACGGCATCCGCTGCGTGATCTCCACCTCGTTCGCCGACATCTTCTACAACAACTGCTTCAAGAACGGCGTGCTGCCCATCGTGGTGACGCAGCCGGAGCTGGACCAGCTCATGGAGGACGCCTCCCGCGGCTCCAACGCGACCATGACCGTGGATCTGGCCTCCCAGGAGATCCGGCGCCCGGACGGCGGCGTGGTGCGCTTCGACATCGACCCGTTCCGCAAGCACTGCCTCCTGAACGGCCTCGACGACATCGGCCTGACGCTCCAGAAGGCGCCGTCCATCGCCGGCTACGAGCAGCGCCTGGAGGCAGCCCGTCCCTGGCTGTGATCCGTCCGCCAGACCACTTATCCGGGGGGCCGGTCCGCGCTCCCTCACTCCGCAAGGGGGTGTCCGATGCTGCCTGACCGCCTGCGCGAGGGCTATGCCGAGTTCCGCTCCGGCCGCTACGCCGCCGAGCGCGACCGCTGGCAGCGGCTGGCCGACAGCCAGAAGCCCGACACCATGGTCATCGCCTGCTGCGACAGCCGCGCCGCGCCGGAGATCATCTTCGGCGCCGGCCCGGGCGAGCTGTTCGTGCTGCGCAACGTCGCCAATTTGGTGCCGCCCTACCAGCCCGACAGCGCCTATCACTCCACCTCGGCGGCCATCGAGTTCGCCGTCAACGGGCTCCAGGTCCGCCACATCGTGGTCATGGGCCACGGCCGCTGCGGCGGCATCGCGGCGGCGCTGGCGACCTCCATGGGCGACGAGGCGCCCTCGGATTTCATCGGCCCGTGGATGTCGCTGGTGAAGCCGCTGGCCGCGCGCTGCTGCGCCGAGCATGCCGAGCCGTCCGCGCGCCAGCTCGCGCTGGAGCGCGCCTCGGTGTCGAACTCGCTGGCCAATCTGCGCAGCTTCCCCTGGGTCGATGCGCGCGTCTCCGACGGGCGGCTGTCGCTGCACGGCGCCTGGTTCGACATCGGGCTCGGCGAGCTGTCGGCGCTGGACCAGAAGGCCGGCCGCTGGGCGACGATGCCGTCGGCGTCGTAGGGGTCAGAACCCGCCGATCCGCGCGTCCAGCCCGTCGCGCACCGCCGGCCATTCGTCGCGCAGGATCGAGAACACCACGCTGTCGCGGCTGGAGCCGTCGGGCCGGATGCGGTGGGCGCGCAGCACGCCTTCCCGCGTCGCGCCGAGCCGGGCGATGGCGCCCTGGGTGCGGGTGTTGAGGATGTCGGTCAGAAACTGCACCCTGAGCGCGCCCCAGCCCTCGAAGGCGTGGGCGAGCAGCAGCCGCTTGGCGGAGGGGTTGACCGCCCCGGCCCAGACATCCGGATGATACCAGGTGTGGCCGATCTCCAGCGTGCGGTGGTCCGGGTCGATCTGGAAGAAGCGCGTCATCCCGACCGCCCGTCCGGACGGCAACCGCACCGCGAACGGCAGCTCGCCCCATGTCGCCCGACCGGCCCGCGCGGCGTCGAAATAGCCGTCGAAGTCCCCGCCCTTGAACGCCATGTGGGTCCAGATGCGCGGATCGGCCGCCGCCGCCGCGAGGCCGGCGCGATGGGCCTCCTCCAGCGGCTCCAGCGCCACATGGGCGTTGGCGAGACGGATGGCGGCGGGGCCGCGACCGGCGGATGTCATCAAGCTGTCTCCCTGGCCGCCGCTTCCTAGCGCGGACCGCGGCCGGGCGCCAATGAAGCCCTGTGATGGATGCGATCGGGTTGGCGGCGCGCGGCCAAAACGCTTGCGCCCGGCCGCACGTCCGGACATGGATTTTCGCCCCGCCACCCCCGCCTCCGGACAGGACCACCCGCAATGACGCAG
>JAEWEX010000436.1 GCA_023389135.1 Pseudomonadota bacterium
ACGAACTCGACGCTATTTTGCCCGATCTTCTGGCTGAGAGTGGGTTCGAAATTCTAACCCGTCCTCGCCGTGGCACGCGGCAAGCCGGTGTCGACGTCGCTGCGGTCGGTCCCGATCCTGATCGCGATGGCGCTCGAAGCCTGTTCCTGTTCACAATCAAGTCCGGCGATTTGACGCGAGAGCATTGGGATACGAGTCAGCAGGCCGTGCGGCCGTCACTTAACGAGATTCTGGATGACTATATCCCCAACCGCATCCCCCCCCACTTTGCGGATCTACCCATCGTCATTTGTATCTGCATGGGCGGCGAGATGCGCGAGGATATTCGCGCCCAGTGGAGCGGTTTCTGCCGAACGAACGAGAAAGCCAATATTCACTTTGCCGAGTGGAACGGTGATCGGCTCGCGAATTTGATCCTAAGCGGCATATTACGTACAGAGCTGGTCGAGAGTGAGCACCGGGGGGTATTCCAAAAGGCACTCGCAATGCTTGACCAACCGGACGTCGCCTATCGGCACTTCCGCCACTTGCTCAATGCCATTTTTACCGAGCCGGAGAACCAGGCAATGCGTACACGCCAGTTACGCAAGGCTTACCTATGCCTTTGGATACTGTTTGTATGGGCTCGCGACGTCGATAACCTTGAGGCGGCGTATCGAGCATCTGAGCTGGTGCTGCTACGTAGCTGGCCGCACTGCGATAGTACCCGTCTGCACGGGGGGTCGACGCAAGAGGACAGGATCGCTCATTTCGATCAGGTCTTGAAGCTTCACTTCATCATCGCTCACCTTCTTCTCGTCGAAAAGATTGGGCCGTTTGCCGACAAGCGCTACGCGCTTTCAATGGCCGTACATTCACGCAATACGGTCGACATCAACATCGCGCTGTTCGAGACGCTGGGGAGGTTGTCTCTCCACGGACTATGGTTGGAGGTCATCAGTGCCGGGCAGGACGACGCATTCGCGCAGGCGATGGGTGAGGGAGCAGATAAGGTGCTCAACATAGTGATCGGGATGCTGAACGCAAACCCAGCGCTCGCCGTCCCTGTTCGTGATGACTTTGTGATCGAACTGGCTCTGTTCATGCGTCTAGCGGACGTGCGCGGACGTCTTTCGAACGTCGCCGATTACATCCGTGCCATGTCCGATCACCTGTGCAACGGACTGAAGATTCGGCAGCACTATCCGACGCCGACGACAGATTATCGAGACGTCCTCGCCCATCCCAGAGACCGCAGCGACGCATACTTCGAAGAGCATACACGCGCGGGGATTCTTTACACCTTCGTGCTCGCTTGGTTTGCGATGATCGGAGATCAGGAACGCGCCGAGCGTTTGCGCAGCATATTGCTAGAGCATGCTCCGAACATGACCCACCAAATCTGGGTTCCCGACGGACGAACGGATGAAGTTTTCTGGGATGGTGATCGAGATCATGGATTGTCGGTACCAGGTCTGCCACTCAACGATTCGCTCGAAACCGTTTTTGATCTCCTCAATCGCGTGATGAAGGAGCATCCGCTGCATGATCGAGTCAGCGCTGTTCGAACTAATCTGACGCCGATCCTTCTAACTGCCTGCCGGCACTATCGTATGCCTGTGCCAGTGCATCTTTGGCAGGGGCAGGATCGTTCGGCACCAAATAGTACTGCTTCTGATGATGCTGAGGCTAGCAATAGCAGTTAAAAAATTCTCAGAAGCAGTCCCCGGAAACGGCTCACAAGGCGCCGTTGCCGCTCGTGCACTATATCGAGTTTTAGCGTAGGCTAGGCGATTTGCTATCTCGCCCGGCGGTATGCGGCAATCGGCGGCACTATCGCGCCATAGAGGGCAATCGGCGGGATTGGCGGAGGGAGGGGGATTCGAACCCCCGATACGGTTTCCCGCATACACACTTTCCAGGCGTGCGCCTTCAACCACTCGGCCACCCCTCCGCACGGTCCGTCGCCGGACGCGAGGGCGGAGCTATAAACCAACACCGCCGCCGGTCAAGAACCCGTTCGCGCGTGTCCACGCCGTCGCCGCCGCGCGGGGATTTCCGGTGAATTGCATCGGCATGGCTTCGGCACTACATGTCGACAGGCAGGAGTTCGCCATGCGTGCCATCAAGTTCGTCGTCCGTGTCCTCGGCGTCTGGCTGCTCGCCGCCGCCTTCGTCGCCTTCGTCATCGACGGCACACGGTCGATCGCCAACGGTGCGCTGACGACGACGCCGCTGGGCGCCACGATGTTCGCCATCGACCCTTCCATGCTGAACACCGCGCAGGCGGCGGTGCAGCGCTACATCGCGCCATGGGTGTGGGATCCGGTGATCGTGTGGCTGCTGGAGGCCCCGACCTTCCTGACCATGGGGCTGATCGGCGCGGCGCTCGTCCTGGCCGGCCGCAAGCCCGGCCGCCATCGCCTCGAATCCTACCGGACGACGTGACGTCGCGTTTCCACGGGAGACTTGCATGTTCTCATTTCTGAGGAAGTCGCTGGAAATTCCTTCCGCCGCAGAGGCGCTGCCCGGCCGTGCGCAGCCTGTCCCCACGGCCCGCACCCATCATGTCAACGGTGCGCCGCTCGCCGGCCCGCTGCCCGAGGGCGCCGAGGAGGCCGTGTTCGGTCTCGGCTGCTTCTGGGGGGCGGAGCGGCTGTTCTGGCAGACGCCGGGCGTGATCTCGACATCCGTCGGATATGCCGGCGGCGCGACGCCGAACCCCACCTACGAGGAGGTGTGCTCCGGACGCACCGGCCACACCGAGGCGGTGCGGGTCGTGTTCGATCCAGCCAAGGTGTCCTACGAGGCGCTGCTGAAGCTGTTCTGGGAGGGCCACGACCCGACGCAGGGCATGCGCCAGGGGAACGATGTCGGCACCCAGTACCGCTCGGCGATCTACACCTTCTCGCCGGCCCAGGAAGCGGCGGCCCAGGCCTCCAGGGCAGCCTACGAAGCCGCGCTAGCGGGGCGCGGCCTCGGTTCGATCACCACCGAGATCCGTCCGGCGCCGACCTATTATTTCGCCGAGGCCTACCACCAGCAGTATCTCGCCAAGAATCCCGGCGGCTATTGCGGGCTGGGGGGCACCGGCGTGTCCTGCCCCATCGGGGCCGGCGTCGAAGCCGCGGGCTGAGGCGGGCACACGAAATTCCCGGGCCCTCCGTGTTCGGCCGCGGGGCCCATTCCTTACGGAGCACACTGCCATGATCGAGCGGCCGCTCGAACGCATCCTGTTCGCCAGCCGCTGGGCCATGGCGCCGTTCTATCTGGGTCTGGCGCTCAGCCTGCTGGTGCTTCTGGTCAAGTTCCTGCAGGAGCTCGCCCACTTCGTCGGCGGTGTGCTCACCGCCACCGAGGCCGACGTGATCCTAGGCATCCTGACGCTGATCGACCTGTCGCTCGCCGGCAACCTGCTGCTGATCGTGATGTTCTCCGGCTACGAGAACTTCGTCTCCAAGTTCGACCATGCCGCAGACCAGGAGCGGCCGGACTGGATGGGCAAGGTCGATTTCGGCGGCCTCAAGATCAAGCTGCTGGCCTCCATCGTGGCCATCTCGGCCATCCATCTGCTGAAGGCGTTCATGGATGTGGGGACCATGTCGGACCGCGACTTGATGTGGCTGACCATCATCCACGTTGTGTTCGTCGGCTCGGGCGTGGTGCTGGCGCTGGCCGACCGGCTGACGGCGAAGGCGTAGCTTACAGCTTCTTGTAGAAGAACGTCGCCGCGATGCGGGAGCGGCCGTCGGCGCTGAGCGCAGAGCGCGCGCTTCAGGTCGCGGTGCCGAGGGTGATCAGCCTGCGGCCGCCACGCCGGCGCCGCCGTCTACGGCATCGACCGACAGTTCCGACAGTTCCGACAGCTCGTCCAGCCGGTCCTGCGCGGCGGCCGGCGTCAGCAGGTGAACGCCATGGGCGGCCATGGCGCGCGTCCCCCGCAGGCGGCGCTCAGCGCGCCGTCAGAACGTCTCGACACGCGGGCGGCATGTCGGCCAGCGTCACCTCCGGCGCGGGCCTCGCCGGTTTCGTCTCCGGCTTCTTCGGCGCCGTGATCTGCTGGAACCACCAGTCCAGCTCGCCGTCGCAGCCGTCGCCGGCGCCCACCGGCTCCTGCGCCCGGCAGCCGGCGGAGCCGGCGGGGCAGCCGATGCGGATGTGCATGTGGTAGTTGTGGCCCCACCACGGGCGGACTTTCGCCAGCCAGCGGCGGTCGCCGCCGGCCTCGCGGCACAGCGCCTTCTTGATCGCGGGGTTGATCAGCACCCGCTCCACCGCCGGGTCCTGTGCGGCGGCGCGGATGATCGCGGTATGGTCGCGGGTCCAGACGGCGGGGTCGACATCGAGCCAGTTGGAGGCGACCACGCTGACCGCCGAGATCTTCTCGCGCTCGTCGCGCGTCAGCGTGCGCCGGGGCATGGGATTCAGCCACACGTCGGCGTCGAGCCCGACCTGGTGGCTGGCATGGCCGGTCAGCATCGGTCCGCCCCGGGGCTGGGCGAGGTCGCCCACCAGGATGCCGGGCCATGACGACACCTGCGGTGCGGTCCGGGCCAGCCGCTCAAGCATGGCGATCAGGTCGGGATGGCCCCAGTTGCGGTTCCGCGACAGCCGCATCACCTGCCAGGTCTCGCCGTTGACGGGCAGCGCCACGCCGCCCGCAAGGCACCCCCTTGTGTAGAAGCCGATGGCGCGCGCCGCCAGCGGCGCGGCGTCGGTGGCCCCGCCGAACAACTGCTTGGCCGGCGCCCGCAGGTTGACGCCGGCGGCGGCCTGCGTCCGGGGCGCGCCGTCCGGCCGCGGCGCCGGCAGCGGCGTCTGGGCGCTGGAGGTAGCGACGCCGGCGAGAAGCACGATCAGGGGAACGAGGAACCATCGAGTCATGTGGAGAGTTTGCCC
Source organism: Pseudomonadota bacterium (assembly GCA_023389135.1). Taxonomy (GTDB): domain Bacteria; phylum Pseudomonadota; class Alphaproteobacteria; order Rhizobiales; family Methylopilaceae; genus Agaricicola. Next base: position 4,879 of record JAEWEX010000436.1, read on the forward strand.
GAAGT
>JAEWEX010000147.1 GCA_023389135.1 Pseudomonadota bacterium
GAGGTGGGACAGCAGTTTGTCCGCCTGATCGATCCCCGCCGGACCGAACCGCTTCAGCACGACAATGGACAGTTCGAGATGACCGGCTGCCGCCATGGAAGTCCGGGCGCTGCCACGCAGCGTGCGCAGATGGCGCTCGCGATCAACTTCCGCAAAGAGGATCGCTGCCAGTGCGGAGGTATCCACCACAATCATCAACGAGGTAGCCCGGCGTCGTCATAGTCAAGCAACTGGTCCGCCGGTCGGTCGTCCAGCACCGGCAGCGACCAGATGCGGTTCAGCACCCGCTCGACTTCGTCGATGTCGATGTCACGCGGGTTGGGTCCGTCACGCGAGATGCGGACAGGCTCGCTCATGGGCGGGTGTCGATCGATATCTGCCACCCGGCCAGCCTCGGCCTGCAGCGCCTTGCGCACCACCTCCGTGATGCTCTCTCCGCTGCGCTGGGCAAGCTCACGGGCGAGACGGCTGGTCTGCGGGTCCTTGATGTAAATCGGCATCGCGAAGGCTCGGGATATACCGGCTGCACTCAAGTATATACCAACTTGAGCGGCCTTTGCCAAACCCTACCCCAGCGTCTCCTGGAACCTGACCGCCCTGCCCTGACCGGGCCCGAGGATCTCGCCCTCCCACATCACCCGGCGGCCGCGGACCACCGTTCCCACCGGCCAGCCGGTGACCGCGATGCCGTGATAGGGCGTCCAGCCGCAGCGCGAGGCGATCCAGTCGTTGGTGATGGTCTGGCGGCGCTGGAGGTCGACGACGGTGAGGTCGGCGTCGTAGCCCGCGGCGATGCGGCCCTTGCCCGCGATGCCGTAGATGCGCGCCGGTCCGTGGCTCGTCAGATCGACGAAGCGCGCCAGCGACAGCTCGCCGCGCGCCACCTGGTCCAGCATCACCGGCACCAGCGTCTGCACGCCGGCCATGCCGGACGGAGACGCGGGATAGGGCTGCCGCTTCTCCTCCAGCGTGTGCGGGGCATGGTCGGAGCCCAGCACGTCGACCACGCCCTGCTTCAGGCCCCACCAGACCCCGGCGCGATGATGGGCGTCGCGCACGGGCGGGTTCATCTGGATCAGCGTGCCGAGCCGCTCGTAATCCTCCGGTCCGGCGAAGGTGAGGTGATGGGGGGTCGCCTCCACGGTGGCGACATCCTTGTGGTCGCGCAGGAACAGCATTTCCTCGGCGGTGGAGACGTGCAGCACGTGGATGCGCGCGCCGACCTCGCGGGCGATGGCCACCAGGCGCCGGGTGCACATCATCGCCGCCTCGGCATCGCGCCAGACGTAATGGGAGGCCGGGTCGCCCTCGACGCGCAGGTGCTTGCGCTCGTTGAGACGGAACTCGTCCTCGGAGTGGAACGGCGCACGGCGGCGGATCGCCTTCAGCACGGCGCGCACGCCCTCGTCGTCGTCCACGAGCAGCGTGCCGGTGGACGATCCCATGAACACCTTGATGCCGGCGCATCCCGGCAGCCGCTCCAGTTCCGCCAGGTCGCCGACATTCTCGCGGGTGCCGCCGACGAAGAAGGCGAAGTCGCAATGCATCCGGTCGGTGCCGCGGCGGATCTTGTCGGCCAGGGCCTCCGCGGTGGTCGTGGTCGGGTTGGTGTTGGGCATCTCGAACACCGCCGTCACGCCGCCCATGACCGCTGCGCGCGATCCGGTCTCCAGGTCTTCCTTGCGCTCGGCGCCCGGCTCGCGGAAATGGACCTGGGTGTCGATCACGCCCGGCAGGATGTGCAGCCCGGCGCAGTCCACCGCCTCGCCTGCATCGGCCTGCGACAGGTCGCCGATCTCCATGATCCGGCCGCCGGTGACGCCGATGTCGGCCTCGCCGATCCCGTCCTGGTTGGCAACGATGCCGCCGCGGAAGATCGTGTCGAAGGTGGGCATGGCGGCTCCGGTTCTGGCAGTGACTGACGCCACCTTTTCATCCGCGCCCCGAGCGTCGCGGTCAAGCATACGGGCTCCCGATGATCGCCCGGCTTGAGCCACATTCCGTCCGGTCCTATGTCAGAGGCCCGCAGGAACCCGCGCAAGACCGAGGATCGTCCATGCCCATCGCCAGACTTGCCGACCGCGGCGTGATCAAGGTGTCGGGCGGCGACGCGGAGAAATTCCTGCAGAACCTCGTGACCTGCGATCTCGACCATATCCCGCCGGAAGGCGCCCGCTGGGGCGCGCTGCTTACCCCTCAGGGCAAGATCATCTCGGACTTCATGGTCGTGAGGCTCGGCGTGGATGACGGCGGCGGCTTCCTGCTGGACGCGCCGGCCGCCCTGGCGGGCGACCTGGCGCGCAAGCTCGGCTTCTACAAGCTGCGCGCGGCGGTGGCGGTGGAGGACGCCTCGGCCGATCTCGCCGTGGTCGCGGGCTGGGACGGCGCGGCGCGGCCCGGCGCCGATGCCGCGCTGGCGTTCGACGATCCGCGGCTGGACGGGCTGGGCTGGCGCGGCATCGTGCCGGCGGCGGAAGCGGACGGGATGGCGGACGCCTCCGCCGACGGCTGGCACGCCCATCGCATATCGCTCGGCGTTCCCGAAGGCGGCCGCGACTGGGTGTTCGGAGACACCTTCCCGCACGAGGCCGGCATGGACCAGCTCGCCGGCGTCGATTTCGACAAGGGCTGCTTCGTGGGACAGGAGGTGGTCTCGCGCATGCAGCACCGTGGGACGGCGCGCACGCGGGCGGTGCCCGTTGTGTTCACCGACGGCATCGTCGCCGAGGGCGGCGCCGAGGTGACGGCCGGCGAGCGGTCGCTCGGGCGCATGGGCTCGGGCGCCGCCGGGCGCGGGATCGCCATGATCCGGCTCGACCGGGCGGCCGACGCGCTTGCCGCCGGCGAACGGATCCTGGCGGGCAATCTTCCTGTGACGCTGGAAAAGCCCCGATGGGCGCGCTTCGCCTTTCCCGGCGAGGCTGCGTGATGCGCGAGGCCGTTGCGCACGCCGACGGGCGCTGCCGCTGCCATTGGCCGGGCTCCGACCCGCTCTACCTCTCCTATCACGACGAGGAGTGGGGCGTGCCGGAGCGCGACGACCGGGCGCTCTACGAGAAGCTGGTGCTCGACGGCTTCCAGGCGGGGCTCTCCTGGATCACGATCCTGAGAAAGCGCGACAACTTCCGCCGGGCCTTCGACGGGTTCGATCCCGAGCGGATCGCGCGCTACGACGCCGCCAGGCAGGCCGCGCTCATGCAGGATGCCGGCATCGTCAGGAACCGCGCCAAGATCGAGGGCGCGGTGCTGTCGGCGCAGGCCTGGCTCGACATCATGGAGGCGGGTCCGGGAAGTTTTTCGAAGCTGCTGTGGCGCTTCGTCGACGGGCGACCGGTCCAGACCGACCTTGCGGCGCATGGCGGCGTGCCCGTGAAGACGCCCGCCGCCGAGGCCATGTCGAAGGATCTCAAGGCCCGGGGCTTCAAGTTCTGCGGGCCGACCATCGTCTATGCCTTCATGCAGGCGACCGGCATGGTCAACGACCATCTGGACGGCTGTTTCCGCCGCGCGGAATGCGCGCGGCTGGCATGATCGGCGGCAGTCGCGCCCACACCGTGACGGCGCGCGCCGCATCAACTATCGAGGCGCCTCCCGACCGCCACGCCGGACGACCATGACCTACGCCGCCGATCCATCCTCCCGCGCCTGGCAGCGCATGCTGTCCGGCCGACGGCTCGACCTGCTGGACCCCTCGCCGCTGGACGTGGAGATCGAGGACATCGCCCACGGGCTCGCCCGGGTCGCGCGCTGGAACGGCCAGACCGCGGGCGACCACATCTTCTCCGTCGCGCAGCACTCGGTGCTGGTGGAGCGCATCGCGCGGGCGTTCCGGCCCGAACTGGCCGACCGCATCCGGCTCGCGGTGCTGCTGCATGACGCGCCGGAATATGTGGTGGGCGACATGATCTCGCCCTTCAAGGCGGTGATCGGCGAGGGCTACAAGGCGGTCGAGGCGCGGCTGCTGGCGGCTATCCACATCCGCTTCGGCCTGCCACCACGGCTCGCCGACGACCATGTGCGGCTGATCAAGCGGGCCGACCGCGCCGCAGCCTATCTGGAGGCGACCGGTCTTGCGGGCTTCGCCCATGACGAGGCGCGCAGGTTCTTCGGCCGACCCATCGGCATTCCCGCGGGGCTCGACCTCGCACCGCTGCCGGCGAACGCGGCCGAGGCGGCGTTTCTTGCCCGCTTCCGCGAGCTCGGCGGCGGGTGAGGGGTTGCGCCGGGGCCCGTGGCCATGGTCAACGGGGCGCGAGTTTGCGGAGGAAAGCATGACGACGCGGACGGCGACGACCCGCATCCCGCTCGGCGCGGGACTGGCCCTGGCGATTCTGGTCGTCGACCAGGCCAGCAAGCTGTGGCTGTTGTTCGGCTACGAGCTGGCGGCACGAGGCCGCGTGGCGGTGATGCCGTTCGTCGATCTCGTTCTGGTCTGGAACCGCGGCATCTCCTACGGCCTGTTCACCCAGGACGGCGATCTCGGCCGCTGGATGCTGGTAGCCGTGACGGTGGCCGCTTGCATCTTCCTGATCGTATGGCTGCGCCGCGAGACATCGGCCCTTACGGTTGCCGCAATCGGCGTCATTCTGGGCGGCGCAATCGGCAACGGCATCGACCGCATCGCCTGGGGCGCGGTGGTCGACTTCGTGCTGCTGCATGCGGGCACGTTCGAATGGTACGTGTTCAACGTCGCGGATGTCGCCATCGTTGTCGGGGTGGCGCTCCTTCTGTATGGTGCCCTGCGCGGGGATGAGCGGGGGCACGACCGGGCGGTGAGCGGGACTGGCGATGCCGGTCCGGGATCCGGCCCAGACGCGGGCGCGGATGCGCCGCCGGGAAAAAGAGCATCATGACCACATCATCGCGTATCGCACTCGCCACCTCGGTCCTCGTCGCCATATCGGCCGCAGGCGTCTCGACGCCGGCCTCGGCGCAGGGCGAGATCTTCCGCGACGTGCTCGGGAACATTGGCATCATGCCGAAGTCCAAGCCGGCCATCGACTACCGGGAGCGCGCGCCGCTGGTGCTGCCGCCGTCCACCGGCCAGCTGCCGCCGCCCGAGCCGGGCGATCCGGCCGCCTCCAATCCGGCTTGGCCAAACGACCCCGACGTCATGCGCCGCCGCCAGCAGGCCGCCGCCGCCGGCCGGCGCGAATCGGACGCGGAGCGCATGAACCGCGACCCCCGCCTGACGCCGGACGAGCTGCGCGCAAACCGCTCTATCCTCCCCGAGCCGCCGCCGGTGGCCAAGGCGCCCCCTGTCGACTACGACCGGCCGGTGCTGCCGCCGGACGAGCTCAAGCGGCAGGGCCGCGCCTTCCGGGAGGCCCGCGCCCGCATCACCGGCGAGGGCATGGAGATCGGCCAGCGCGGCCGCCTCACCGATCCTCCCGCGGCCTACCTGCAGCCGTCGCCCACGGCGCCGCTGGTGCCCCAGGACGAGAAGCTGAACGACGACGGTTCGCGCAGGGGCTGGCTCCAGCGCCTCAACCCGTTCTGAGCGCCTCGCTGCCCGGCCGCGTGGCGGCCGGCACCGGTCAAGAGCGCGTGAGCCGTTAGCGCCCGCGCGCCACCGCCCCTATATGCATTGGTCGCCGGCGCGCGTTCCGCGCCTTCCCGAGGTCACATGCACCGATTGTTCCGCACCATGGCAACCCTGACGTTCGGCGCCGCTCTCGGCAGCATCGCCTACGGCGCCGCCGCGCAGCCTTCCGCCGCAACCTCCCCGCTCGAGGTCGAGACCTTCACCCTGGACAACGGCCTTGAGGTCGTGGTGGTGCCCGACCGGCGGGCGCCGGTCGTGACGCACATGGTGTGGTACCGGGTCGGCGCCGCCGACGAGGCGGTGGGCGAGAGCGGCATCGCGCATTTCCTCGAGCACCTGATGTTCAAGGGCACCGAGGCGCATCCCATCGGCGAGTTCTCCGCCGTGGTGGCCGAGCTCGGCGGCCAGGAGAACGCCTTCACCAGCCAGGACTACACCGCCTATTTCCAGCGCGTCGCCAAGGAGCACCTCGGCACCATGATGCGCTACGAGGCCGACCGCATGACGGGGCTGGTCCTCAATGAGGAGGTCGTGGCGCCCGAGCGTGACGTGGTGCTGGAGGAGCGCCGGCTGCGCACCGACAGCGACCCGGCCTCGCAGCTCTACGAGAGCGTGTCGGCGACGCTGTTCGTGAACCATCCCTACGGCCGGCCGATCATCGGCTGGGAGCACGAGATCCGCGAGCTGGACCGGGCCACGGCCATCGCGTTCTACGAGAAGTACTACACCCCCAACAACGCCATCCTGGTGGTCGCGGGCGACGTCGAGCCCGCCGAGGTCAGAGCGCTGGCCGAGGAGACCTATGGCAAGATCGCGCGGCGGATCGACGTCGACGCCCGCAAGCGGCCGTCGGAACCCGAGCCGGTGGCGGCCCGGCGCGTGGTGATGCACGACGCCCGCGTGCAGCAGTCGACGCTGTCGCGCACCTATCTCGCTCCGTCCTACGCCAATGCAGAGGGCCGGACCGCCCATGCGCTGGACATGCTGGCCGTGATCCTCGGCGGCGGCGGCACAAGCCGCCTGCACCGGGCGCTGGTCGCCGACCAGAAGATCGCGGCCTCGGCCGGCTCCTACTTCCAGGGCGACGCGCTCGACACCACCCGCTTCGTGGTCTACGCCCTGCCCAATCCCGGCGTGACCATGGAGGCGCTGGAGGCGGCGCTGGACGCCGAGATCGCGCGGATCGCCCGCGAGGGCGTGACCGAGGCCGAGCTCAAGCGCGCCCGCACCCGGCTCATCGCCGAGACCATCTATTCCCGCGATAGCCAGGTGGCGCTGGCGCGCGCCTTCGGCTCGACGCTGACCACCGGCGGCACCGTCGCGGATGTCGTGGACTGGCCAGCCGAGATCGAGGCCGTCACCGCCGACGAGGTCCGCGCCGCCGCCGAGCAGGTGTTCGTGCTGCGCCGGTCCGTCACCTCCCTGCTGCTGCCGGACGCGCCGGGGGCACCCCAATGATCGAACGCTGGATCGCCGTCATCGCCATGAGCTTCGCCATCGCCGCCCCCGCCCAGGCCGCCACCGACATCGAGCGGGTGGTCTCGCCAGGCGGCATCGAGGCCTGGCTGGTCTCCGACGACACGCTGCCCGTGATCGCCATGGACTTCGCCTTCCGGGGCGGGGCGGCCCAGGATCCTGCCGACAAGCCGGGCATCGCCAACCTGATGTCGGGCCTGCTCGACGAGGGCGCCGGCGATCTCACCGCACGGGAGTTCCAGGAGCGGCTGGAGGACAGCGCCGTGGAGATGTCGTTCGACATCGGCCAGGACGCGTTCTACGGCCGCATACGGACACTCGCGGAGAACCGTGCCGAGGCGTTCGAGATGCTGCGGCTCGCCGTCAACGAGCCGCGCTTCGACGCCGACGCGGTGGAGCGCATCCGCTCGCGCATCGGCGCGCAGTTGCGCCGCGACGCCAACGATCCGGGCTCGGTGGCGCGCCGCACCTTCTATGCCATGGCCTATCCCGACCACCCCTATGGCCGTCCGAGCGAAGGCACCGCCGAGACGGTGGCCGCCATCACCCGCGACGACCTGGTCGGCTATCACGGTCGGACCTTCGCCCGCGACAACCTGGTGGTGGTCGCGGTGGGCGCCATCGACGCGGCGGGCCTGGCGGCCGCCCTGGACGAGGTGTTCGGCGCGCTGCCGGAGAAGGCCGATCTCGCGCCCGTGCCGGAGGTGACGCTCGCCGGCGTCGGCGACACCCGCGTGGTCGAGCTCAACGTGCCGCAGACCACGCTGATCTTCGGCCGGCCCGGCCTGAAGCGCGAGGACGAGGACTTCATACCGGCCTTCGTGCTGAACCACATCCTCGGCGGCGGCTCGTTCACGTCCCGGCTGTTCACCGAGGTGCGCGAGAAGCGCGGGCTGTCCTACGGCGTCTATACCGGCACCGCGGCGCTCGACCACACCGGGCTGCTGGTCGGGTCGGTGGCGACACGCAACGACCGCGCGCGGGAATCCATGGAGGTCATCGCCGCGGAGATGAAGAAGATCGTGGCCGAGCCGCCCTCCCCGGAGGAACTGGACAAGGCCAAGCGCTTCCTGACCGGTTCGTACGCACTGCGCTTCGACAGTTCCACCAAGATCTCCCGGCAACTGCTCCAGATCAGGCTCGACGGCCTCGGCATCGACTATGTCGACCGCCGCAACGGGCTGATCGAGGCGGTGACCCGCGAGGACCTCGCCCGGGCCGCCGCCCGGCTCGTCGGGGACGGCGCGCTTCTGGTGGCCGCAGCCGGCAAGCCCGAGGGGCTCGCCAACGGATCGACACCGGCCGGAAGCGGCGCCGCGGCGCCGGCCCGCGAGGCGGTGCCTGCGGCCAGCGAGCCGACAGCGCCGGCCCGCTGACCGGCTGCACAGTATTCGGGGGTAGCAGAATGCTCGACCAGTCCGTCGACCGCGCGCTCGCGTCAGCCATCGGGCCCCGGGGCATCCCCGACGACCGCTTCGGGGCGCTGCTGGAGAAGTCCGCAGGCGCGCTGGAGCGGCTGCGGGCGCGGCACGCCGACGGCAGCCTGCCGCTGCTGCAGATGCCTGCCGAGACCGCCGACCTGGACGCCATCGCGAAGGCGGCGGAGCGTCTGAGCCGCGACGCCACCGACGTGGTGTTCCTGGGCACCGGCGGATCGAGCCTTGGCGCGCAGGCGCTGTGCCAGCTTGCCGGCCATGCGGTGCCGGGCCTCGGCCTGCTGCGCGATGCGCCGCGGCTGCATTTTCTGGACAATCTCGATCCCGTGACCCTGGAGGCGCTGTTCGAGCGGCTGCCGCTGGCCACCACGCGCTTCCTCGCGGTGTCCAAGTCCGGCGGCACCGGCGAGACGCTGTCGCAGACCATGGCGGTGCTGTCCGCCCTGGACGCGGCAGGTCTCGACGGCGACATCGGGGAGCGCATCATGGGCCTGTCCGAACCTGTCGGCGAAGGCGGCTCCAACGCGCTCCGCGAGCTTCTGGCGCCGGTGGATGCGCGGTTCCTGGAGCACCACACGGGTATCGGCGGCAGGTTCTCGGTGCTGACCAATGTCGGGCTGGTCCCGGCGGCGGTGGCCGGGCTCGACGTCAAGGCGATCCGCGAGGGCGCAGCGGCGGCCCTGAAGCCGATCCTGGAGGGCGCCGGCGCCAACGAGGTCGCCCCGGCGGTCGGTGCGGCGCTCAACGTCGCGGCGGCTGAGGCCGGCAAGCCGATCTCCGTGATGATGTCCTATTCCGACCGGCTGGAGCGGACCGCCGCGTGGTGGGTCCAGCTCTGGTCGGAGAGCCTCGGCAAGGACGGCAAGGGCACCACCCCGGTGCGCGCGCTCGGCCCCGTGGACCAGCACAGCCAGTTGCAGCTTCACCTGGCCGGGCCGGCCGACAAGCTGTTCACCGTAGTAACGCTGGATGTTGCGGGTCGGGGGCCGCGGCTCGACCCCAAGCTCGCCCAGCGCGCCGGCCAGACGGTGTTCGCCGGCAAGACCATCGGCGATCTCGTCGCCGCGCAGGGTCGCGCCACCGCCGAGACGCTGGCGAAGAACGGCCGGCCCGTCCGCACCATCCGCATCAAGACCCTTGACGAGCACGCTCTGGGCGAACTGCTGATGCACTTCATGCTGGAGACAATCATCGCCGCCGACCTGATGGGCGTCGATGCGTTCGACCAGCCGGCGGTGGAGGAAGGCAAGGTCCTGGCCAAGGAGTATCTGGCGCGCGGCTGATCCCAGCGGCAGTCGTCATCCCGGCCGGAGCGCAGGGATCCCGCTGTCTTCCCTGCACCTTGCACGTTCAGGGCGCGCTGCCGGTGGCGCGAACGCTGCGAAGCCTTGCGCCCTCCCCGTGCGCGGATCATCGTCGGGGCGATCCCGAATCTCCGCGAGCGCCATGACCATCCGCCTGCTGCCCGAGACCCTCGCCAACCGCATCGCCGCCGGCGAGGTGGTGGAGCGGCCGGCGAGCGTGGTGAAGGAGCTGGTCGAGAACGCCATCGATGCCGGCGCCGGCATGGTGGAGGTGGTCGCCCGCGACGGCGGCATGACGCTGATCCGCGTGACCGACGACGGCTGCGGCATGACGCCCCAGGAACTGGCACTGGCGGTGGAGCGGCACGCGACCTCCAAGCTGCCCTCGGACGATCTCCTGGCCATCGCGCATCTCGGCTTCCGCGGCGAGGCGCTGCCGTCCATCGGCTCGGTTGCCCGGCTGTCGCTCACCAGCCGCACGCGCGACGCCGCCAACGCCTGGACGCTCACCGTGGACCATGGCGCCAGGTCCGAGGTGCGCCCTGCCGCGGGCCCGCGCGGGACGCGCGTGGAGGTGGAGAACCTGTTCGCCGCCCTGCCCGCGCGGCTGAAGTTCATGAAGTCGCCCCGCGCCGAGGCCAATGC
>JAEWEX010000170.1 GCA_023389135.1 Pseudomonadota bacterium
AAGCGCGGCTCGCGGCTGGAGCAGATGGAGTTTTCCGCGGCCTCGCCGCGCCCCGAGGCGCTGCCCAACCCGCTCGCCCGCGGGGAGGCCGCGGAATAGCCGCTCAGCGCCGTTCCGACAGCAGCCGCGCCACCGCCGCGCGCAGCTCCGGCACGCCCTCGCCGCTGCGCGCGGAGGTCATGAGCACCTCCGGAAACGCCGCCGGCCGGCGCGCCAGCGCGGCGTCGGTGGCCGCCAGCCGCTCTGCGCGCTCGTGGGCCTTGAGCTGGTCGGCCTTGGTCAGCACCACCTGGTAGGACACAGCGGCCTTGTCGAACTCGTCCAGCACCTCGGCGTCGTTGGCCTTGATGCCGTGGCGGCCGTCCACCAGCACGAACACACGCGCCAGGTTGGCCCGGCCCCGGAGATAGGCCTTGATCAGCCGCGTCCACGCCTTGACCTTCGCCTCCGGCGCCTGGGCGAAGCCGTAGCCCGGCAGGTCCACCAGCGTCACCGCGCCGTCCAGGTCGAAGAAGTTGATCTCCTGGGTCCGGCCGGGCGTGTTGGACACCTTGGCCAGCGTCTTGCGGCCGGTCAGCGCGTTGACCAGGCTCGACTTGCCGGCGTTGGACCGGCCGGCGAACGCGATCTCCAGCGTCTCCATGGGCGGAAGCTGGTCGAGCTTCACCGCGCCCTTGATGAAGGTGGCCGGCCGCGCGAACAGCAGGCGTCCGGGTTCCAGGAACGGATTGTCGGTGTCGGTGGCGCTCATGGCGTGAGCTATGCCCGCACCGCAGCGCCGGGCCAAGGAAAATGCGGCGGCGCGGGGCCCGCATGCCGATGCCGCGGCCCCCGCGATCCGGTCAACTCGCCGTGAACCCCCGGGCGCGGCGCCGGAAAAGCCGCGATCCCGGCCTATCTGCGGGGCCATGATCGGACCCGCCGTCTTCCTCGCCCTTGCCGTCGCCCTCGTCACCCCCGCCGCCGCGCAGACGCCCGGTGCGCTCGCCCCGATCCTGGATCGCGCCGGCGAGCTGCCGGCCCTGCGCACCGTCGTCGTCGCCCGTGACGGCGAGGTGCTGGCCGAGCGCGGCTATCGCGGCCATTCGCCCGGCGCCCCCACCAACATCAAGTCGGCCTCGAAATCCGTCATCTCGGCGCTCGTGGGCATCGCCATCGACAGGGGCGTGCTGGAGGGGCCGGACCAGAAGATCGCGCCGCTGCTGAAGGCCGACCTTCCGCGCGATGGCGACCCGAGGCTCCACGACATCACCATCGGCCACCTCTTGTCCATGCAGTCGGGGCTGGAGCGCATGTCCGGCGCCAATTACGGGCGCTGGGTGTCGAGCCGCAACTGGGTGCGGACCGCGCTGGCCGCGCCCTTCGTCGGCGAGCCCGGCGGCGGCATGCTCTACTCCACCGGCTCGACGCATCTCCTGTCGGCGATCCTGACCCGCGCCACCGGCCGCTCCACCCGGGCGCTGGCGGACGCGTGGCTCGGCGGCCTCGACGGCTTCGCAATCGGCGGCTGGGACCGCGACCCGCAGGGCGTTTATCTCGGCGGCAACCAGATGGCCATGAGCGCGCGCTCGCTCATGGCCTTCGGCGAGCTCTACCGCACCGGCGGCGTCGCGCCGGACGGCGAGCGGCTCCTGTCGCGCGACTGGATCGAGCGGTCCTGGACGCCGCGCACCGCCTCCGTCTTCAGCGGCGACGGCTATGGCTACGGCTGGTTCCTGCGCGAGATCGGCGGCCGCGCGGTGCGCTACGCCTGGGGCTATGGCGGCCAGATGCTCTACATCGTGCCGGAGCTCGGCCTCACCGTGGTCATGACCTCCGACGAGAACAACCCGTCGGCGCGCACCGGCTACCGCGACAGCCTGCACGGGCTGCTGGCCGGCGTCATCGCCGCGGCCGAGGCCGGCGGCGACGCCTCCAACTGACGGCCGCCGCTACTTCAGCAGCGCCGGCACCAGCGTGCTGATCTGCGGCACCGCGATCAGCACCACCGTCAGGACGATCAGCGCGGCGATGAAGGGCAGCACGGCGCGCGTCACCTCCTCCAGCGACCCTCCCGAGATCCGCATCGCCACGAACAGGTTCGCCCCCAGCGGCGGCGTCAGGAAGCTGATCTCGGAGGTGATGATCAGCAGGATGCCGAAATGGATCGGGTCCACGCCGAGCTGCACCACCACCGGCAGCAGGATCGGCGTCAGGATGATGATGGTCGCCAGCGTCTCCATGAAGGTGCCGATGACGATGAGCAGGGCGCCGATCAGCAGCATCACCACGAACCAGTTGTCGCTGATCATCAGCAGCGCCGCGCCGATCTGCTGCGGGATCTGGTTGGCGGTGAGCACGCGCCCGAAGCCGCCGGCGAGCCCGACGATGATCGTGACGGTGCCGCAGATGATCACGGCGTTGAGCAGCGCGCGGTAGATGTCGGCCCATGACAGCTCGCCATAGACCAGCCCGCCGACCAGCAGCGCATAGGCCACCGCCACCACCGAGGCCTCGGTGGGCGTGAACACGCCGCCATAGATGCCGCCCAGGATGATGACCGGCGCGAACAGCGCCAGCGCCGCGCCCTTCAGGGCCGAGAAGAACCGCTCGGCGGTCAGCGTGCCCCCGGTTCCGCCATAGCCGTAGCGGCGCGACAGCGCCCAGCTCACGGCGATCAGCGCGGCGCTGACCAGCAGCCCCGGCAGGATGCCCGCCATGAACATGTCGGTGATGGAGACGTTGCCGGCGACGCCGTAGAAGATCATCGGCGTGGACGGCGGGATCATGATCCCGATGGTGCCGCCGGTGGAGGCCACGGCCCCCGCGAAGCCCGGCGAATAGCCGCGCTGGATCATGGCCGGGATCATGATGGCGCCGATGGCGGCCACCGTCGCGGGGCCCGAGCCGCTGATGGCGGCGAAGAACACGCAGGCGAGGATGGTGACGCAGGCGAGCCCGCCCGAGACGTTGCCGATCAGCACCTCCGCGAACGCGATCAGCCGCCGCGACAGCCCGCCATACTGCATCAGGTAGCCGGCCAG
>JAEWEX010000351.1 GCA_023389135.1 Pseudomonadota bacterium
TCGTGCGGATCGCAATATGCCTTCGCCGATGGCGTCGTCGGGCGCCGCATCCGCAGCGGTTCCGGCGGCCCCTTCCTCGCGGAAACGCGCGAGATCGTCGGCTCGGGCGAGAAACAGAGTGCTCACGGGGTCCGCAAGCAGCGCTGCATGTATCACATTTGACCGCCCCAATGCCAAATCCATCTCGGGACCGGCGAAGGGCGCAAGGCGGCGGACCCTATCCTCGACGCCCGCACGCCGCAATGCCTGGCCGAGCTTGCGGCGTCCGTCGGGCGCCGCCTCCGCCGCATCAATGAGCGCCACCGCGGTTCCCGCGGCCAACGCGGCCTCCACCTTGGCGAAGCCGGTGATGACCTTTCCCGCCTTGTTGGCGAGCGCCAGGGCCTCCAGCGCGCCGCGGGCGATCAGCGCCTCGACCCGGTCCGGCAGATCGGGCGACACCGTCGCCTGGTCCTTGAAGCCGCGCTGGAAGGCGCGCCGCTTGAGGGCCGTGGCCAGCGCGCTGCGCGTGCCCGTCACCCAGACGCCGCGCCCGGGCAGGCGGCGGCGCAGATCCGGGACGACAGCCCCGTCCGGCCCGCGGACGAAGCGGATCAGCTCGCCGACGGGACGGACCTCACGGGTCGCCGCGCACTGGCGCGTCGTCGCCCGCCGGTCGTCGTCCTCGCCACGCGCCATGCCGTTCGCCGCCGGGCCCGCATCGTCACGCCTGCGGCGCGGCGTCGGCGAGCGCGTCCTCGCCGGCCTCGTCCGCGGGCGGCGGCGCGAGGTCGGCCTCGTCGATCCAGCCCGCCTTGACGCGGGCCGCCATGACGATCGCCTCCGCCTCCTCGCGGGAGACGTCGAAGCCCTTGAGCGCGCCGTCCATGCGCACGGCCTCGCCATCCTTGCGCTCGACCCAGCCGGTGAGGTCGTCGGTGGCGCAGCCGGCGAGGTCCTCGACCGTCTTGATGTCGTTCTCGCCGAAGGCGACCAGCATGGCGGTGGTGACGCCGGCGATCTCCTTCAGGGCGTCGTCGACGCCGAGCTCCCTGCGGCGGGCATCCTGCTCGGCCTCGAGCTTCTCCAGGTATTCCCGGGCGCGGGTCTGGATCTCGGTGGCGGTGTCCTCGTCGAAGCCCTCGATGCCGGCGATCTCGCCGATCTCCACATAGGCGAGCTCCTCGATGGAGGCGAAGCCCTCGGAGGTGAGCAGCTGCGCCACCACCTCGTCGACGTCCAGCGCCTCCATGAACAGGTTGGAGCGCTCGATGAACTCCTTCTGCCGGCGCTCGCTCTCCTCCGCCTCGGTCATGATGTCGATGTCCCAGCCGGTGAGCTGGGAGGCGAGGCGCACATTCTGGCCGCGACGGCCGATGGCCAGCGAGAGCTGGTCGTCGGGGACCACAACCTCGATCTTGGCGGTGTCCTCGTCCAGCACCACCTTGACCACCTCGGCCGGCTGCAGCGCGTTGACGATGAAGGTGGCGGCGTCCTGCGACCAGGGGATGATGTCGATCTTCTCGCCCTGGAGCTCGCCCACCACCGCCTGGACGCGGGAGCCGCGCATGCCGACGCAGGCGCCGACCGGGTCGATGGACGAATCCCGCGAGATCACCGCGATCTTGGCGCGGCTGCCGGGATCGCGGGCCACGGCCTTGATCTCGATGATGCCGTCATAGATCTCGGGCACCTCCTGGGCGAACAGCTTCGCCATGAACTGCGGATGGGTGCGCGACAGGAAGATCTGCGGCCCGCGCGGCTCGCGGCGGACGTCATAGATATAGGCGCGGATGCGGTCGCCGGGGCGGAAGGTCTCGCGCGGGATCAGCTCGTCGCGGCGCACGATGCCCTCGCCGCGGCCGAGATCCACGATGACGTTGCCGTACTCGACGCGCTTCACCACGCCGTTGACGATGTCGCTGATGCGGCCCTTGTACTCGTCGTACTGGCGGTCGCGCTCGGCCTCGCGGACCTTCTGCACGATGACCTGCTTGGCGGACTGGGCGGCGATGCGGCCGAAGTCGAAGGGCGGCAGCGTCTCGGAGATGAAGTCTCCGGCCTGGGCGGCCGGGTTCTTGCGGCGCGCCTCGGCCACCGAGATCTCGATGGAGTCGTTCATCACCTCGTCGACGACGTTGAGCAGCCGCGACAGCCTGATCTCGCCGGTCTTGCCGTTGATCTCGGCGCGCACCTCGGTCTCCGCGCCGTAGCGGGAGCGGGCGGCCTTGGCGATGGCGTCCTCCATGGCCGCGATCACGATGCCGCGGTCGATCACCTTCTCGCGGGCGACCGCGTCGGCGATCTGCAGGAGTTCCAGCCTGTTGGCGCTGACGGCCATTGTCGTCACCTCCGTCGGTGCTTGCCGCCCGCGGGGGCGTTGCCCCGGGGCGCTTGGTCTGTCTCGCCGGCGTCGGCGCCGCCGGTGTCGGTCTCGACCTCGACATCGTCGTCGAGATCATCGTCCAGGGGCCGGCCCGCCGCCTTGGCGTGCCTGAGCGCCGCCTCGATCAGCGCGTCGGTCAGCACCAGCCGCGCCTCGCCGATGTCGGACACCGGCAGCAGCACCGCGGCGGGCTCGCCCTCGCGGGCGTCGTCGCGCTCCAGCCTGGCGGCCATGCCCTCGACGCCGGTGAAGACGCCGCGGAACCGCTTGCGGCCGTCCACGGGCACTTCCATCTCGACCTTGGCGAGATGGCCGGCCCAGCGCTCGAAATCGCCGAGGCGGACCAGCGGACGGTCGATGCCGGGCGACGATATCTCGAGATTGTAGGCCCGCGAGATCGGGTCCTCGACGTCCAGCACCGGCGAGACCGCCTTGGAGACCGCCTCGCAATCGTTGACGGTCATGGTGCCGTCGGGGCGCTCGGCCATGATCTGGACGGTGAAGCCGTTCATGCCCGAGGTCTTCACCCGGACGAGCCGGAAGCCGATGCCCTCGATGGTCGGCTCGATGATCGCCGCGACGCGGCCGGCGAGGCCGGTCTCGGTGATCACGCGCGGGTCGTCGGTGCGGGCGTCGTCGGTCAAGCGCGGCTCTTGCTAACGGATAAAAAGCGGGTCGCTTCCGCGGCCCACTCTCATCTTCGATCCGTGATCGTGTCTGAGGGCATCCGCCATCCGGATGCGAGGCGAGATATAGCGGATTGCCGGCAGGATGCAAGGCGGGGCGTCCGAGGCCTTCGCGGGGCGCGCGCCGTCAGCCGGTCCGCGTGACTCAGACCCGCTCGAACACCAGATAGGCCGGCGGGCGGCCCTCGCGGATCGCCTTCGCCTCGTAGCGGGTGCCGGGCCAGTGCGGCCACGGCCTGCGCCAGTCGTCGGCGCGCTCCGCCGTCCAGCGGAAATCGGCGCTGCGGGCGAGGTGGCGCAGCGTCCAGTCCACATAGGTGTCGATGTCGGAGGCGAAGCGGAACGTGCCGCCCGGGCGCAGCGCCCGGGCGAAGGCGGCCACCGTCGCGTCCGACACGAAGCGGCGCTTCCAGTGGCGCGCCTTGGGCCAGGGATCGGGATAGAGCAGGTCGATGCGGCCCAGGCCCGCATCGGGCAGCCAGTCCAGCAGGTGGGTGGCGTCGTCGTCGTGGAGGCGGATGGCGTCGGTCGCCCCGCCCGCCTCCAGGGCCATGATCATCTTGGCCATTCCGTTGACGAAGGGCTCGACGCCGATGAACCCGACGCCGGGCAGGCGCGCGGCCTCGGCGCGCAGGTGCTCGCCGGCGCCGAAGCCGATCTCCAGGAAGACGTCGTCCACGGGCCGGGGAAACAGGGTCCGCAGGTCCGCCGGCGCAGGTTCCGAGATGTCGAGCGCCAGCCGCGGCAGCAGCGCGCCCAGGCGCTCGGCCTGGCCGGCGCGCAGCGCCTTGCCGCGGCGGCGGCCGAAGAACGCGCCCCTGGGGCGCTCTCCGGGCGCCGTGGGCATTGTCAGGCCAGCGCGGTCTTCAGCGCATCGGCGAGGTCGGTCTTCTCCCACGAGAAGCCGCCGTCCTCGTCCGGCGCGCGGCCGAAATGGCCGTAGGCCGCGGTACGCTCGTAGATCGGGCGGTTGAGCTGGAGATGCTGGCGGATGCCGCGGGGCGACAGGTCCATGACCTCGCGCAGCACCCGCTCCAGCCTGGCCGGATCGAGATTGCCGGTCTCGTGCAGGTCCACATAGACCGACAGGGGCTTGGCGACGCCGATGGCATAGGCGAGCTGGATGGTGCAGCGGTCGGCGAATCCTGCGGCCACCACGTTCTTGGCGAGGTAGCGGGCCGCATAGGCCGCCGAGCGGTCCACCTTGGTGGGGTCCTTGCCCGAAAAGGCGCCGCCGCCATGGGGTGCGGCGCCGCCATAGGTATCGACGATGATCTTGCGGCCGGTGAGGCCGGCGTCGCCGTCCGGGCCGCCGATGACGAACTTGCCCGTCGGGTTGACGTGCCAGTCGGTGTCCTCGTTGAGCCAGCCGGCCGGCAGGACCTCGCGGACATAGGGCTCCACGATGGCGCGCACGTCGTGGGAGGTCAGGTGCTCGTCCACGTGCTGGGTGGAGACCACGATGGACGTGGCGCGGACCGGCTTGCCGTTCTCGTAGGCGACGGTCACCTGGCTCTTGCTGTCGGGGCCGAGCGCGCGGGTCTCGCCCGACTTGCGGGCCTCCGCCAGGCGCTTGAGGATGTTGTGGGCGTAATAGATCGGCGCGGGCATCAGCTCCGGCGTCTCGCGGCAGGCATAGCCGAACATGATGCCCTGGTCGCCGGCGCCCTCGTCCTTGTTGCCGGCGGCGTCGACACCCGCCGCGATGTCCACGGATTGCGCGTGCAGATGGACGTCGATGGAGCAGCGCTCCCAGTGGAAGCCGTCCTGCTCGTAGCCGATGTCGCGGATGGCGAGCCGCGCCAGATGGGCGATGTGGTCGCGGGTCAGCGTCTCGGGGCCGCGGACCTCGCCGGCGATCACCACGCGGTTCGTCGTCGCAAGCGTCTCGGCGGCCACGCGCGCCTCGGGCATCGCGCCCAGATAGGCGTCGACGATGGCGTCCGAGATGCGGTCGCACACCTTGTCGGGGTGACCTTCGGATACCGATTCGCTGGTGAATACGTAGTTCGGGCGCGTCAAGACGATCCCCTTCCGCTGGAGCCTGGTTTTCCGGGATGTTCGGAAAAACGAACGGCGGGGTTCTGACAGCGCGGGGCCGCGAGGTCAACCCTTCGGAGGGGCGGCTTCCTCTGCGGCAAGCTCGGTCACGAGGTCGACCAGGCGCCTGCGCACCTTGGGATTGGCGATCCGGGCGAAGGCGCGGGCAAGCTGGATTCCGTCGGTGGTGGACAGCAGCCCCACCTCGAACGAGGCGGTGGTTTCCGAGAAGCCGGGCGCCGCCGCGTCGGACTGCAGCCCCTCGAAGAAGAAGGACGGCGGCACGCTCAGCACATCGGCGATCTGGTGAAGACGGCTGGCGC